>CAJCBY010000138.1 GCA_903960725.1 uncultured Cytophagaceae bacterium
CCTGCATCCACATAGGACTGAAATCCAGATTGGAGCTGTTCCGGCTTGCGATTCACTAAAGCGGCCACATCCCCGATGGTCGCGGTTTCCACCTTATTTTCCACTAAATAGCGGTATAGAATCCGCATGGGACTGTAATTCAATAAGCCTTGTAATTCTTGAATGCGCCCATCGTTGTAATAATCCTTCGATTCGAGCCAGGCGGGAACTTGGTTTCGGCCGGAAATTTGGTAGAAATCGATGCGTTTTTCCTTCACGCGCAACACCCCTAAATCCACCGACATCCGCATCTCGTGGAAGGTATCTTCGAATAGGGTGCGGTTCGTGGATCCGGTTAATTTTTTGAAATGGAAAGTCTGGTTTTTCGGGTACCACTGACCTGCTAAATCCCCTCTAGTCAGCGAATCCGTCCCACTCAGGGAACTAGTCCAACGTCCTTGGGGAACTAAAATGGAGGAATCTGGCAAGAACCAGATCAGTGACGCTGACATCGTACCTAACGACCCAAACTGTAAGGCCGCATCACGTAAACTTCTGCGCAGGTCAGTATATCCCGGTTTACCCACCGCTGTCCAAGCCTCACCCGAAATTTCTGTGGACTCAGTTCCCCTAAATTCAAAGTTGAAATTCTTGCCTTTTCGTCTTAACGTGAGCGTTCCTTCTCCATTAATTTCTTTTTCGTTCTCGACCCAATCCGCAGAAATGAAACGCAACGTGCCATTCGCCGGCTCGAATTGCATCGCATCGATTTGCAGGCGTGCATTTTTGTGGCCTAATTTATCGCCTTGAATTTCTCCGCCTTTGGCCTGTCCTAAATTCGTCTTCGGATCCCACGAAAACTCCGTTACTTGAAAAACAAGACTGTCGTTTGCGATCCGGTAGGTGATTTCCGAGGGCCCCCATTGGTTCTTCTCTTTCTGAGTCCCATTCACGCGCAGCGAAAAAGGCCCCACCTGAATCTTCTGCGCAAAAACGCCAAAGCTCAAGGTCAGGAGAAGAACTAGCACGCGAAAGAAAGAGAGCGTATTCTGCATAAACAGATAAAAATACATAAAATATTCAGATATTTGGGTCAAAATAATCCCTATGTCTAACGTACTTTCTCTATTTTCAGCTATAAAAGCCTTCATTTTTGACATCGACGGTGTGATGACGGATGGCAATGTACACGTTCTGGAGACAGGCGAACATTTCCGCACCTTCTACATCCGCGACGGCTATGCTTTAGAAAAGGCGCGCGAGGCTAATTTTCAAATGTGCGTCATCACAGGCGGAAGTCATCCAGGGGTCAAAAAACGCTTAGAAAATCTCAAGTTTCAACACATCTATTTCGGATTAGGGGGGAAAGACAAGCTAGAAACTTACTTAGAATTATTGCCAAAATTAGGCGTTAAAGAGAACGAAATCTTATACATGGGCGACGATATGGCGGATTTAAAAGTCCTCTCTCGTCCAGACATTTTAAGCACCTGCCCAGCAGATGCCATCCCTGAATTACACCAAGTCGTGAAATACGTTTCTCCTTTTAATGGTGGCCGCGGCGCGGTGAGAGATGTGATTGAAAAAGTTTTAAAACTCCAAGGAAAATGGGCTTAATCTTACCAGTAAAGGGGGTATCCCCTATTTTAGGTGAAGACAATTGGGTAGCCCCTAATGCCACCATCGTAGGGGACGTGCAGACGGGAAAGCAGTGTACGATTTGGTTTAATGCGGTCGTGCGCGGGGATGTCAATTCCATCCGCATCGGAGATTATTCAAATATTCAAGACGGGGCGGTGGTCCATTGTACCTACCAAAAAACCGTCACCTCCATAGGCAATTATGTTTCCATTGCACACAATGCGATCGTTCACGGTTGCACAATCGAAGACAATGTACTCATCGGAATGGGCGCCATCGTAATGGACAACGCCTACATTGAGGAAGGAAGTATTGTCGCCGCGGGAGCTGTCGTTACGCAAGGAACGCGCGTGCCTGCTGGTACCATTTACGCTGGAAATCCAGCTAAATATTTAAAAGATGTCAGCCCAGAGGCTGCCGAAGTTTTCAAGCGCACGGCTTATAATTATGTAGAATACGCGTCTTGGTTTTCAAATCCATCGAAATGAGTAACGATCCACTGCACGGTGTAACACTGGAAAAAATTCTGACTGATCTAGTCGATTTATTAGGCTGGGAAGAAATGGCACGCAAGATTCGCATTAATTGCTTTGCGAGCGACCCGAGCATCAAATCCAGTCTCACTTTCCTGCGCAAGACGCCCTGGGCGAGAGCAAAAGTGGAGACGCTCTATATTTGGAATATTAAAAAAATCGAAAAGAAAAGGGCTAGCTCAGAGTCCGCTGATTAGTTCCGCAAATTCACTAGCCAGCCAAAAATAGCCGCCGTTATAAACATAATGATGCTATAAATCACGGCTGGAATCGTCATCGTTCCATTTCCTATCACATTTAAGGCTATAAAAATGGCCAATGTTCCATTGTGTATGCCTATTTCCATCCCAATCGCGATGGCTTGTTTCTTATCTAGATTCAAAAAACGGGGCAAATAATACCCGATCGATAGGCAGGCCACATTAAACAAAAGGCAGGCAAAGCCTACCGTTTGAATGTCATACATCAGGTGGTCGCGTTCTTTCCATCCGGCTAAAATGATGATCAAGGCGAGGAAAATGGCCGACAAAATTTTCACTGGAGATTCTAATCGAGCGGAGAATCCAGGTGCTTTTTTTCGAATGATCATTCCGATCGAAACGGGTAAAATCACGATCATACAAACTTCTAATACTTTCGAGAATTGTAAGGGTATATACGCATCCTGCTGCATCAATAACTTCATCGAAAGATTCACGATAAAGGCAATCGATATGACGGAAAGAATGCTGTTGAGGGCGGTTAAGGTTACATTAAGTGCGACGTCGCCTTTGGCAATATGCGAATAAAGATTCGCGGACGGACCTCCTGGAGCGGCGGCTAAAAGCATTAAACCTACGGCTAATTCGGACGGAAGCGATAAGGCTTTCACGATGAAAAAACAGATGATAGGTAAGAGAATCATCTGAGTGCCGAGTCCTATGATAACTGCTTTAGGATATTCGTAGACCCGTTTAAAATCTGCGATGGTGAGCGATAAGCCTAAACCCGTCATGATGATGGCGAGGGCGATGGGCATTAAAACGACGGAGAGAAAGTTTGCTTGCATGCGATATTTTTTAAACCTTGCGGTCGTTAAAATTATAAAAATCCTTGATCTTTCTTCTAAAAATCTTTGCTCGTTTAGCGCTGCGTATCTTTTGCCCGTCCATCGTGGTGAAAAATGCGGAGCTAATGAACACGAAAGGTCCCGTTTTATTGGTGGTGAATCACCCGGATTCGTTTTTGGACGCTGTAATTATCGGAGCCTTCTATCCACGAAAAATCAACTACTTAGCTCGAGGTGATGTGTTTCGAAATCCAGTTTTCGGATTTTTGTTACGGCAATTGAACATGATTCCGGTATTTCGCCAAAGAGAAGGCAAAGAACACCTGCACCTAAATGCTAACACCTTCCGCCAGGCAGTAGAATGCCTCCGCAACGATGGTATCGTGTTAATTTTCATCGAAGGAATCTGCCTGAATACCCACGAATTGCAACCTTTTAAAAAGGGGGCGAGTCGTATTTTAGAGAGTGCGCATGCAGAAGGAATTTTTCCGATTATTCAGATTGCCGGAATAGGCTATTCAAGTTTTACGGCTTTCGGCAAGGGAATTCACCTGGCTTTTGAAAATATGCCGTGGACTACGCCTATTCTGGAGGCGACGGATCGGGTAACGTTTAATGCCGCTGTTTTCGAGAAGATGGAACGCTTGATTAAGGTGCCTTCGCATCCCGGATTCCCTCGTGGATTACTCTATTATTTTGCTTTGCCTTTGTATATCCCGGTGCGGGCGTTTACCTATGCGAAGACGAAGGATTCCGTCTTTTATGACTCGGTACTTTTTGCGCTTTTGCTCTTTACTTTTCCGGTCTATGTGGCGCTGGTTGTGACGATCGTTCTGAAGGTCAAATTGATTCTAGGTTGATGTATTTTCGTGCTCGGCGGCAAACGATGTAGCCAGTGAGTTTGAGTTTCGCCTTTCATCACTAACAAACTGCCTGCTTCTAAAAAGACGTCTATTTTTTCGCCGGATTGCTTGTGCTTGAAACAGAATTTACGTTCTGCGCCAAAACTAAGCGAGGCAATCGCCCCATTTTTTCGCAAATCTTTTTCGCCATCGCTGTGCCAGGCCATCCCTTCAGAGCCGTCGTGGTACAGGTTCAAAAGACAGGAATTATAGGTTTCCCCAGAGTGTTTTTCTGCAAGGTTTTTTAAGGCTTGCAATTCCGATGTCCAAGGCAAGGCGGTCTTTGTGGTATTGCTGTACGTGTAAGAGAAAGGCTGATCTCCGTACCAAGCTACCTTGCGTTTCGTGATGATACGTTTGCCATAAATGACCGCCTCATCGTTTCGCCATTCGATGCGATTCAATAGCGCTTCAGCCATAGCGGATGCCTCCGGAGCGGACATCAATTTTCCATAATAATGGACGATTCCGTCGCCTGGAAGCAGGTTTACAGAAGGGTCCGCAGGGAAATCGAATAGCTCCATGTTAGTTCAGACGGCGTAAGCTGATGGCACAGCCGCCTCCGCGTTGCAGGCGGAAAGTCATTTTTGACTTCGCGGTTACGAGGCGTTTTTCTACTACGTAGGCTTCTGGATTCTTCTCAAAATCGGCGTCATCCGCATCGCGGTAGAGGAACGCTTCGTAGGTTTTATCCGGATCTAAAAAGTCTAAATCAAAGGACATATTTCTGGCCAATGCGTTCGTGATAGAACCTATAAACCAAGATTCTTTGTTTTTTGCCTTACGTGCAATCGTTACGAATTCGCCCGGTTCTGCGGTGATGATTTTCGTGTCATCCCAGTCTACCGCCACGTCCTTGATGAATTGAAACGCGTCTAGTTTAGGTTCGTAATTTTCCGGCAAATCTGCCGCCATTTGCAAGGGGCTGTAGATGGTGACGTAGAGGGCTAATTGTTTAGCCAAAGTAGAGCGTACTTTCGTCGTCCGCGTCGAATCGAACTGGTTTAAGTTCATGTGGAAAAGTCCAGGCGTATAATCCATAGGGCCACCCATCAAACGCGTGAATGGAAGAATAGTCGTGTGCTCCGCGTTAATTCCTAAGGTAGGCGCGTTGTTAAATTCCGATCCTCGGGCGGCTTCTGCGGCCATCCAGTTCGGATACGTGCGATGCAAGCCCGTCGGGTGAACCGACTCGTGTGAATCGACCATCAGGTGGTAATTCGCGGCTTTCTCTGCGACGCGGTTGTAGTGGTTGACCATCCATTGGCTGTCGTGGTACTCGCCGCGCGGGATGATTTTACCTACATAACCCGTCTTAACGGTGTTGATTCCTTTGGCTACCATGTATTGGTAGGCTGCATCCATTCTGCGCTCGTAATTCGTGACTGAACTCGAAGTTTCGTGGTGCATAATCAGCTTCAAGCCTTTCGATGCGGCATATTTTGTGAGGGTGTCGATTTGGTAATCCGCGTAAGGTGTCACGAAATCGAATACTTCTTCCTTCCAGTTTCCGAACCAATCCTCCCAGCCCGTGTTCCAGCCCTCCACTAAGACACCGTCGAATCCGTGCTTGCCCGCAAAGTCGATGTAGCGTTTCACGTTCTCCGTATTTGCGCCGTGTTTTCCACCTGCCAAAGGCCAGTTCGCTTTGCCCACGTGCATTTCCCACCACATGCCCATGAATTTTTGGGGTTTGATCCAGGTGGAATCCTTTATTTTAGAAGGCTCGTTTAGGTTCAAGATTAATTTAGAGGCCAAAATCTGTTCCGCCTTATTCGAGATCACCACCGTTCTCCACGGGGTGTTGAATGGTGTCTGTGCGTAGGCCTTATTCCCTGCCGCATCCGGCACTAAAGCGGATGTAAATTCGAGTCCCTCCAGTTTCAAATGCATCGCCGGGTAATTCACTAATGCCGCCTCGTGCACATTCACGTAAATGCCATCCGTTGACTTTAACATCAGGGGAGTTTGGACGAAGTTTTTACCCATTAAAGACGTCACCGCGATGTCTTTTTCTTTAGCTGCCGCAGCTAAAGCGTCGATTTCGGAGATTTTAGTTCTTTGGTAGGTATATTCATTCGTATCGTAATCTCCCGGAATCCAGAAGGCATTGTGGTCGCCCGTCATCGTGAAAGAAGACCACTCGTTATCGACGATAAAATGTTTGAAATTGTCTTGCGACGGAAAGAAATAGCGGAAGCCGATTCCGTCATCAAAAACGCGGAAAATCACGTCCATCAAGACCCCTGATTCCTTCAAATGTAGGGTCAATTCTTTGTAGTTATTTCTGATCTCCTTTACCTCGCCCCACACCGGTTTCCAGGTGCCATCCACGAGGGTAGAATCCACGCCTAAGATTTGAAATTTACGTAATTCCAAAGCGGGTTTCTTCAGGGTCAAGCCTAGATCAGAAGGTGCGATGACCTCTTTGGCTTTATAAAAAACCTGGTATTTTAAAGCTCTATCAGCGCCCTGGGACACTTGAATCGAAATTTGATCAGAAGGAGAGGCTATCTTGAACGATTTTTGGGCGAATAAAGAGACGCTCAAAAGAAGGAGAAGAAGGGTTTTGTTCATACCGCAAAATTACTAAATCTTGCCGTTTAATCAGTCAATTTATTGGTGTTAAAAAAATTGATTAATTTGCTTTCTAAACCTTTAATTATGAAAAAAATTGCCTTTCTATGGCTAGGAATTTCCTTATCACTTCAAGTTTCGGCGCAATCTTTGATGCCTAAACCGCAAACGATACAACTAAATAACGGGAAATATTCCCTCATATCTTCCTCCATTTCGGTTACGGGTTCTACTGATCCCCTAATTTTAAAAGCGGCAAAAAGAGCAGAAAAACGTATCGCTTCCTTAACTGCTTTGCCCGCGGGCGCTAAGAAATTAGCCATTCAAGTACAATTGAAGTCAGATTTGAAAAAAGAAGCTTACTTATTAGCTGTGGATGCAAAAGGCGCGAAATTAAGTGCAGGAAGTGTCAGAGGAGTGATGGAAGGGCTAGAAACACTAACTCAATTAGTCGAAAATAAGTCGATTCCTTATGTAAATATTATAGATGAACCTCGATTTGAATGGCGGGGTTTGATGGTGGATGTCGCGCGGCACTTTATTCCTTTGGACATATTAAAAAGAAATGTAGACGCAATGGCCGCGGCAAAATTAAACATCTTGCACTTACACCTGACGGATGACGAAGGCTTCAGAATTGAGTCGAAAAAATACCCCAAATTACACGAATTAGGTTCCGATGGACAGTATTTCACGCAAGCACAAATGAAAGAACTTGTTTCCTATTGTGCAGATCGCGGAATCGATGTCTACCCGGAATTCGATCTTCCGGGTCACAGCCAAAGTTTCTTTGCAGGCTATCCAGAACTTGCCAGTGAAAAAAGGGAGTACAAACCGGGGCCACGATTTAAAGTCGAAGTGGGGGCAAAACCGATGAATATGATGGCCATTATGCAAATGATGAACACCTCTCCCACTCCTACGATCGATCCCACGAAAGAGAATACTTATACGTTTTTGGCCGGATTAGTGTCAGAAATGAAAAGCATTTTTCCTTTCGCGTATTTCCATTTGGGATTAGATGAGAGTAATGGCGTTGCGTGGAAAAACAACCCAGAGATTGTAGCTTTTATGGCGGAAAAAAAGATTGCCAATGTGCATGAATTGCAAGACTACTTCTTGCAACGTTTCGATGCGGTAGTTAAAAAAGAGGGATATAAATCCGTGGTATGGGAGGAAGCTTTTAATGCCAAAACTCCAGCCGACATAACCGTCCAAGTTTGGAAACCAAGTATGATGGGACCCGGACTTTCATTAGACGCGATTGTGAAACAAGGTAATCCTGCGATTGATTCGAGAGGTTTTTATTTGGATCATTTTATGCCGGCTTATTTCCACTTGATGAATAAAGACTTCACTCAAACAAGTCCATGGAAAGGTGGAGAGGCGGCTATGTGGTCGGAAGTGGTAGATGGAGAGGTTTTTGAGGGACGGGTTTGGCCTAGAACATTCGCCATTGCGGAACGTTTATGGACGAATCCAGCAACTGTGGATATTGATGAATTTTATACCCGACTTTATGCGGCTGAAACCTACCTAGAGAAAACAGGTTTACACTTGAATGATTCAAAAAAAGCAGTGCTAGCTTCTTTTCCAAACTCGGAATCCTTCTTAAATCTTTTAACGCCTATCAAAGGGTACAAGCGTTTAATGGGTGATATGACTATCCCCACAGAACAACGCGATAAAACCTACCGCAACCTACGCGATGTGCTGCGCCCGGATTCGAAGGAGGCATTTGCCTTTAGAATGCAGGTAAAAGATTTCTTGAAAAACGGGGATTCAAAACAAATTACAGGAAGTTTGCTAGTGATATTAAAGGCAGCAGAAGAGGCTAAAAAGATCTCGTCTATTCAACCATTAGTGAATTCATTCTCTACTATTGCGCCTAAGGTCATTGATTATTTAGGCCAAAAAAATCCCGAAAAAGCATCTGCTCTTATAGCCGAAATAAAAGCGGCGCGCAAGCCAGCTGCGAGCTTGGAGCTGGGTATTTGGGATGAATTAGAAGCACTCGTTACTGGAACTTTGAAAGACCGACCGGAGAATATTCCTTTGATGTAATTAAGGCAAAAACTCAATCGCGGGCTTCTTTCCTGTCTTCACAAAAGCACGCATCGCATCAAATGCTTTCGCCGTTTGTGCATCTGTGAATTGACAATGAGCCTGACCATTCGTGTATTTAACGGTAAAATATTGATCGCGCCCTTGCGCGTGAATCATATTTTCGATATTCGTCACGGCATAGGTAACCGGAATTAACTGATCATAAATCGTGTGCATTAATACGACGGGCTTATCGATTTTTCCCGTACGGTCGTAGCGCGCAAAAAGTAACGCCTGATCCTTCGTAGCAGGTAAGCGTTCTGCTACTGCGTTCACCTTCAAATTATCTGGGAAGCCCGTGTATAGCGTTTCGGTGTTATCGAATGGATTGCCTTGTAGCTTAAGGGCGATGTCGCGTAACACGTTTTGGTTAAAAAATAAGGCTCCTGGAAGGTCGTCGAATTTCAAGTCAAAACGCTTCGCAAAAGCTACGGCTAACACGGAGTCTTTCTGCGATAAGGCCTTTTTGATCTCCCCCATTCGTTTGCCAGCCGTTGCAAAAGACACAAACCCAACGGAGCTATTGACGTCAAAAATATCTTTCAATGATGGCACGATGCCTGGAAACAATCCGTTCATCGTCGCGTACATATCGTACTCTTTTCTGCATTGTAAATACGGCCGTGAAGAAAGTGGACATAAGGGTAATCCACCATTATAGTGTTGGCCAAAATTCTCCAAAGTCGCGAACGTAATTCCACCGCCCATCGAGTGACCCATCATAAAGGTTGAGTCCGGCTGGCCCATCTTCTTACTAAAAGCTTGGCGTAATTCTTCGGTCGCATCCACTCCCTCTGGCATCGCAAAACCTTGAATAGGATAATCAGACGCTGCGATTGCAAATCCACGATCTAAAATAACCTGTAAGCGTTTGTCTAATCCTGCGTTCGCGCTCGCCGCCGGCGTTCCCATAAACTGGTAACCGTGAGCATACATCACGAGTTTTTTGTTCCATTTAGCTGGCATCAAAACTTGATAGCCGCCCCCTTTCAGAGTGCCTAAATCGATTTTTTCTTGTGCCAAAAGGGTGGTGCTGAGTGCGAGGAAGAGGAATAGTTTTTTCATAGTGCTGGTTAAGAGAAAGCAAAATAGGGAAAAAATGGTAATTTGCAGTATGGAGAAGCCTTATATCGTCGATCAAAAATTCGAGAAAGAAAGCACACTCGCCATCGGCGAATACGAACATTGCGTTTTCAAGAACTGCCTGTTCGAGTCGGCTGATTTTCAACAATTCCAGTTCATTGACTGTGTTTTTGAATCGTGTAATCTAAGCCTCGTCAAACTTAGCGGCGCTTCCCTCCAAAAAGTACATTTCAAAGACAGCAAAATGCAGGGCCTTCGCTTCGAAGCTTGCAATCCTTTTTTATTCGAAGTAAGCTTCGAATCCTGCGTTTTAAACCTGTCGTCATTCTATCAAATCAAAGGGAAAAAGACGACGTTCACGGGCTGTTCTTTGCACGAAGTGGACTTCACGGAATCCGATTTCTCGGAAGCCATTTTCGATGATTGCGATCTATCTAGGGCGCTTTTTGACCAAACCAATGTGAGCAAAGCGGACTTCCGAAGCGCCTTTAATTTTTTCATTCATCCGAGCATTAATCAGATCAAGAAAGCGAAGTTTTCGAATGATGGTTTGGCAGGTTTATTGCAAGGCTTTGACATCTCTATATCCTAATATGAAAAAAATCTTTTTCCTACTCTTTCTGAGCGCACCACTTTTCGCTCAGCCTCGTACGATTGTCACGACAGACGGCGAAATCGATGACGTGGATACGTTCATCCGGATGCTATTGTACTCGAATGAATACCAGCTGGAGGGCTTAGTGTATTCGAGTTCGATGTGGCATTACAAAGGCGACGGAAAAGGGACGAAATTCACTTCCGAAATGGAGATGACGCGCAAGATGTATGGTGCGAAAACAGACCTTCGCTGGCCGGGCGTTCAATGGATTCAAGATTTATTGAAAGCGTATGGACAAGTTCATCCAAACCTGATTTTGCATGACAAAAACTACCCATCTCCTGCCTATTTGAACTCACTAGTCAAGGTGGGGAATATCGATTTCGAAGGAGAAATGGAGCAGGTGACAGAGGGGTCAGAATGGATAAAAGCAAAATTGTTAGACAACGATCCGGAGCCCATTTACTTGCAAGCTTGGGGTGGAACGAATACGATTGCGCGTGCTTTGAAATCGATCGAGGAACAGTATGCCGGTGAAAAAAACTGGCCCAGCATCAAAGAAAAAATCTCTCGAAAAGCCATCATCTATACCGTAATGGATCAAGATGCTACTTATAAAAAGTACATTGGTGGACATTGGCCAGAGATTCGGGTCATTTACAATGCCCACCAATTTGCCAGCTTTGCCTATCCTTGGAAACGCGTGATGCCTAAGGCGACGCAGCCCTATTTTGAGGGGACGTATATGGGGCCTAATATCATCCAGAACCACGGGGCGTTGTTGAAGATGTATTACGCTTATGGTGATGGCCAAAAGCAGCCCGGCGACGACGAGCACATTCACGGTGATCCTGCTAAGCTGAAGGATGCGCAGTGGGGAACTTTTAGCCCCTACGACTTTATTTCCGAGGGTGATTCGCCTGCTTTCTTACACCTGGTAGATGTGGGATTGAACAATTTGAACAACCCGTATTTTGGGGGTTGGGGTGGTCGATTCGTAGTAGCAGACGGAAATCCATTTCGTTTTGAGGACAACGAAAAGTCAGCAGATTTTAACCCAGAGACAGGTAAATTAGATATCAATTATTCCCAAACACGTTGGTTAATCGCCGCACAAGAAGACTTCGCGGCACGCGCAGATTGGTGTGTGAAATCATACAAAGAGGCGAATCACGCGCCACAAATTACGGTGAAAGAGGGAATGTATGTTTTAGCAAAAGCAGGAGCGAAACTAACGCTGTATGTGACCTCGAGAGATCCGGATGGGAATGAGGTGAAGCTGAAGGTTTGGCCCTATCCAGACGCGGGATCCGGGAAAGCGGATGCGACACTAGAGAACGCAACGGCAAAAATACAGATTCCAGCAATTGCAAAAAAAGGCGATACCTATCACGTCGTGGTGGAGGGAACCG
>CAJCBY010000139.1 GCA_903960725.1 uncultured Cytophagaceae bacterium
TCCGTTACCTATGGAACAAAAGAACATAACCTAACGCTAAACGCCGGATTAGGGGCATATAACGAAAATACAGGTTTTGGGAGAGATGATTACAACTGGAAATTTGCGAAAAATCCGTTGTTCACTTTTTCAGGGATGACACGTATTTCAAATCGCATCATGCTAATCACAGAGAACTGGTTTTTCTCCACTACAACGGTTAATTACGACGAAAATGGTCAATTCTTAAACTCAAACACCGGATATAAAGCGATTCTATCCGGAGGTGCCAGAATATTAATGGAACGCTCCGCTTTCGACGTTGGTTTTTTAACACCAACCTTCGGAGATGGAACCGGAGCTATTCCCTATGTTGCCTATAACATTAAATTCTAAAGACTCTTCAGGTAGGAAATGCTGAGTGGGACAAATTGTTCCTCTTGATTGCTTTCGTCTTCGATGAAGCAATGCTCGATTCCGTTCTTCTTCGCTAGTTTAATGATTACTTTCCAGTTTCCTTGACCCGTTCCTACCGGAACATCGTTTTCTGCCGGAGTTCCACCCGTTAAATCGCCGGCAACCCCTTTACGTAAATCCTTCACGTGCATTAGCTTGAAGCGCGTTGGGTACTTCTTTAATAACTTTTCTGGCATAGAAGCACCGCCACCATGCATCGTCCAAAGAACATCCATTTCGAAGGAGACATATTCCGGATTCGTGTTTTGGATGATATAATCTAATAAGGTTTCATTTTTGCCAAAAGGCTGGAACTCATAGCCATGGTCATGGTAACACAAAGTCAAGCCATTTTCCTTGAATTGCTTTCCCGCTTTATTGAATACCGCTACGGCTTTCTCCGCTTCTTCTAAAGTAAATCCACCGCGTACTTTATGAGGAATCCATGCGCACATCACAAATTTCGCACCCAATATCTTCGCTTTAGCAATCGCGTCAGCCGGATTTGCTAACTCGTTAAAATCTACTCCCGTGGAGGGAATACTAATGCCGCGATCGGCACACATTTGCTTGAATTGCTCCGTAGTTTGTCCTTTTTGAGCTCCTCCTTCCATTTCCGTAATACCCATTTTCTGGATCATATCGAGTGTCTTAGCAACGTCTTTAGGGAATTGATTGCGGAAGGTATAGGCTTGCACACCGATGGGATAGGTGTATAGTTTTTGGGCTTGAACTAAAGCAGGTAATGCCAAAAGGCAAACCAATAGGAGTTGTTTAATTTTCATATCGTCTAGGTTTTGTGTAAAAATGACTTTTTTTTGTGAAATAATTACCGATCCTAAAAAATATTTTCAGATGCCCATCACCTATACTATCCAACCAAAAATAAGCGTGCATGATTTTATTGACATATTAGATAGGTCGACTTTAGGTCTTCGAAGACCATTAGCTGATGTCGAGGCGATGCAAACTATGTTTGATTTTGGAAATGTCTATATAGGGGCCTATGATGGCGAAAAATTAGTAGGTTTGGCCCGCGTAATGACCGATTTTGTCTATACGAGTTATTTGTCAGACTTAGCCATCGATGAAGCCTATCAACATCAGGGAATAGGAAAACAGCTCATAA
>CAJCBY010000140.1 GCA_903960725.1 uncultured Cytophagaceae bacterium
CGTGTCGGCTTGGTAGTCTTTGTGGTTTACTTTCGAATTCAATAACTCCATCGAGATCGTTACATCGTACCGTTCTGCGGTTTTCATGATGCGTTGTAATCCCTTTTTGCAATTAATTAGACCGTCTTCATCGCTCATTCCATCTCTGTTTCCAGAGAAGGTAATGATATTTTTGACGCCAGCTTTCGCAGCTTTAGGGATGATGTCCTCGTAGAATCCGACTAAAGCATCGTGGTTTTTCGTCCGGTTAAAGAAGTTCGGGATGTTCATGCCGTCAGGGTATTTTCCCCAGCCGATGGCCGCCGTCATATCGTGTTTTTTCAGGATTTCCCACTCATCGGGACCTGTTAATTCGATGGATTGTAAGCCGATTTTTTTAGCATTAATAACTAATTCTTCAAACGGTATATCATTGTAGCACCAGCGACAAGCCGAGTGATGCACTTTGCCCTTTAGGTCAAGGCCCGCCTGGATGTCGGCTTCTTGAAAACGGTGGCCCATCATACCAAGGCCAGCGAATCCGGCAGAACTTTTTAGGATGTCTCTCCGGCTGAATTTGTTTTCCATAGGTTTATATTTTTTAATAGGTTTATTTTAGTAATCCGGTGACGAATTTTTCACTGAGTTCGAATAGTAAGCCCGGGTAAATGCCTAGCAATATACTGATAATTCCTAGACCAAAAAGGCTAAGTAATTCTAATTTATTCAAATCGGGCAAAGACCAGTCCGCATTTTTCTGGTAGTGCTTTCCCAGGTAGATTTTTTGGAAGGTCCATAACAAATATCCAGCACCTAATAATAGTCCCAAAGCACCGAACACCGCAATCACTGGATGCACAAACGGACTGCTGAAGGCGCCTAGTAAGCTGAAGAATTCTCCGATAAATCCAGAGAATCCGGGAAGGCCTAATGAGGCAAAAATCGCGATTCCGGAGATGACTGTGAAGCGTGGCATCAGGGTCACTAAGCCGGAGTAGGAATCGATTTCGCGGTTACCCGTGCGGGAGTACAACACGCCTACGATTAAAAATAGTAAAGCGGATAAAACTCCGTGGGAGATGGTTTGGAAGATGGCTCCTTGCCATCCTTCTGCCGTAAAGGCTGCGATTCCGAGCAACACAAAACCCATGTGGGAAACAGACGAATAGGCCACTAATTTCTTCAAATCCGTCATCGCTAAGGCGTTATAAGCGCCATAAATGATGGATAGGGCACCTAATCCGGCTAAAATATTAGCAGCCATTAAGGCCTCTATTTGGAAAAAGGGAATGGTAATTCGAAGCCAACCGTAGGCTCCTATTTTTAATAATACTCCGGCTAATAGAACGGAGATAGGGGTAGGTGCTTCCACGTGGGCATCGGGTAACCAGGTGTGCAAAGGGACCATCGGTAATTTGATCGCGAATCCGATGAATAATAGCCAAAATCCCCACTCTCGAGCGCTCATTCCAGCTAATTGCCAGCCGGAACTGATGTGAAGAATGCTGGTGATTTGGCAATTTTTAAAATCTGATAAAGCCTGTATATCGAAACTATGTACTAAAGAGGAGGTCGCTAATTCTTGTGAAGAAATCAGTTGCTGCACCGTTTTCAATGCCTCGACATTGAAGTCTTGTTCCGGGCGAATTAAGCCATTTAACAAAGCAGTTTCGTAGGGATCTACGTAAGCAATGCCCATTCCTAACATCACAATCAGGATGAAAAGGGATCCTACTAGCGTGTAAAGAAAGAATTTCAATGACGCATAGTTTCTGCGTGGTCCACCCCAAATTCCGATCAAGAAATACATAGGGAGTAACATGAACTCGAAGAAGACGTAGAAGAGGAAGAGGTCTTTGGCCATAAAACAGCCCATAATGGACGCGTTCAAGAGTAAGACCAAGGCATAGTAGCCACCTATTTTTTCCTTTATTTCAGTCGAGTTCCAAAGCGCCACCCAGGTAATTAACCCCGTTAAAAGAAGTAGGGAAATACTTAATCCATCAATTCCGAGGGTGTATTTCGACATAAATTGGCCCATCGATCCGAGGGAAATCGAGAACCAATGATGCGTTTCGTTGAATTGAAATAAGCCGGAGGTTTTATCAAATGCGCCATAGATATAGCCCAAAAGCGCTAATTGCAGCGTCGAAAGACCGATGGCTATGTTTCTAGCTTGCTCTTTTAATTGACCTAGTCCAAGCACTAAAGCGCCTAGCAGGGGCAATCCAATCAAGAGCGATAATAGGGGTAAATTCGTCATTTAATAAATAGCGCGTAAAGTAAAAATAGGGCAAATGTCACAATAATCATAGTCCAATAGCTTTGGACTTTAGCTGATTGCCAGCGACTTAATAGTTTTCCAGTTCCTGCACTTAGGCTGGAGCTTCCCCCTACCAAAATACCATCCACGAGATGACGGTCTACCCAAGCTAGCAGGTGGGCAATAATCACTTGCAGAGCGGCAATCCCATTCACGAGGCGCTCAATGAATTGCGTTTCGAAAATCTGTGCAGAACTGCTCTTCCAGCGAATAAAGCGGAATAGGGATGGCCAAAAGCGAGGTAAAAACTGGTAATTTCCGGCCGGAATCCAGTTTCTAGTTAAATACGCTCCGGCAATTCCTACCACCCAGCTCGCCCCTGTGATGTACAACCAAAACGAAGGAATTTGGTAGATGGCTACCTCAAAATGCTCTAATAAAGCCGATGCGTGAACCTCGATTGGATTCCAAGAAATCCAGGCGAAAAGACTCGCTACAACCAGAATGCAGATAGGAAGGGCAAAATCTGTAGTTGAAGGGCCTTCTTTTACGGGCCCCATAAAGATCAAATAGAACTGGCGGCTGATGTAGAAACTGGTCAAAACCATACCCGCACCTAGAACTCCTAAAAGTTCAAAATGTCCGTTCATGTACAAGAATCCCGCGATATTCTCCTTGCTGAAAAATCCGCCTGTGAAGGGTAGACCCAGTAGACCAGCTGAGAATATGAGGTAGGCCATAGCCGCCACTGGCGCTTTCTTGCGCAGTCCGCCCATGTCGTTTAGACTTTGGGAATGCACTGTGTGAATGACAGCTCCCGCCGCCAAAAAGAGGCCTGCTTTAAAGATTCCATGTGTCAATAAATGGAACAGTGAAGCATCAGAACCCATTCC
>CAJCBY010000141.1 GCA_903960725.1 uncultured Cytophagaceae bacterium
GTATACCCCACCAAAGCCTCATACCGTGTGCCAGGTTTTTGGTAGTAAATAAGTAACTCGTATACATTTTCAGTTTGAGCATGATTTCCTTCTAATGTGTTATTAGAGGGATTTTTGCTTTTAAACTGGTAGTTATAGATCCCTTGTTTTAAGGTTTGTGTATTTTCAAAGAAACCAGTTCTAGGATTCAATTCCATCTTAGCGGATAATTGATAGTCATTGAAACCACCCACGACATACACCTCATCTTCAACTAATGAAGGTTTTAAGCGAAAGAGGCATTGCACATAATCTGCTTGTAATGGATTCTCTCTATTCTCATAAGATTCGATAACATATGCCCCATTTAAGTCATTTCTCTGTACGAAAGGGTAAGATCCTTGTGCTTGTTCTAGTTGGGTTGTAATTTGATTTATTTTCTCTTCGGTGTTGATGCGATCGACAAAGGAGAGCTTTTGTTGAGCGCTTCTTAGATCGATTAGTCTGAATTCATTGGATCCAGGAAAAGCGTTTTCTTGGTTAAAGAAAGGGAAGGAAAGACTATTTTCTTGCAGATTGAATTGTCCAGTCGGTAGACGTTTTAATAAGTTATTCGATAGATGATTTTGGCGAATTTGAATATGGAGTTGATCATCCCCAGCATAATTTAAATTGGGTGGAATAAATAGCTTGAAATCGATCGTTTGATGGCTTGCTCTTAATGTATTCGTTTTGGCAAAACTGACTTGTGAGCTCACTTTTATGAGTTGTTCTGCTACTGAAAAGCGTATAGTGAGTACGGTATCTTTTTTATTACGTTTATTGTATACCATGGCAATATAATTACCACTAACCTTTAGCGATGGGATAGGGACTGCATAATGCAGGTAAGGTACTTTCGTCCCTTGTGATGATTGAGGATCTCTCAGTGGCTGATCATTGAAATCTGCCAGATATTCTATATCTGAAAGTAAGGATGGTTTCCAATCTGCTTGGCAATGAATAATTCTAAAAGTATAAGACGGATAGGAGAGCCCCAAATCATCAAAATGCAAAGTGGCTGTATTTTCAGCGCCTAAGGGTAGGACTGGATTAGGATAGATGAGTTTATCTTCTTTCTGAATATAGGCCGTGCGAACCGAGGGGTAATGTATTCGGTTAGGAATTTGGCAATAAATTGAAATAGGAAGACCTAGTAAAAGCAAAAGCGAATAATAGGTCTTCATATTACTAAATTAAGGCCTCCCAAGAGGCAGTTATAACGGCTAAATTTTCTTTTTCCACGGCTAAATCCACCTCTAGTTGCTTTAAGCCTGAATAATCTGATTGATTAGCTAAATCTACCATCTTAGATTCAATGGCGGATATGCGTAACTCAACCTCCATAATTTCCGCCTCCAATTTTTCAATTTGCTTGGCTTGATTAGGCGTTTTTGCTTCTACTGGAGCTAATTCGGGCTTTGCTTTTAGAGCAGCTTTCACGGAAACAGGTTTTGAAGACTCACGAGTGGCCATCCAAGTCTCGTATTCATCGAATGAACCAGGATATTCCTTGATTTCGTGATCTTCTATATACCAAATCTTGTTCGCAATATTACTGACAAAGTAGCGGTCGTGGGATACGACCACATAAGTGCCTTCGTATTGTTGTAACGCTTGAATCAAGATATTGACTGATTGCATATCCAAGTGATTGGTAGGCTCATCGAGTAAAAGGAAGTTGGCTTCGGAGATTAAGACTTTAGCCAAAGCTACCCGAGATTTCTCTCCCCCAGAAAGGACTTTGATTTTTTTGAATACCTCTTCTCCTGAGAATAGGAAACAACCTAATACGGAGCGCAATTCCATCTCTGTTTTTGTGGTCCCAGTGCCTTTTAATTCCTCAATTAATGAGTTTTCAACGGTTAAACTTTCTAACTGATGTTGTGCAAAGAAGGATTCAATGACATTGTGACCTGTTCGTCTTTCTCCTGTGATTTTTTCTGTGCCCGATATAATGCGAAGTAAAGTGGATTTACCTTTTCCATTCGCACCGATTAAAGCAATTTTATCCCCGCGGTTAATGGTAGCGGAGGTGTTTTTCAGAATAACCTTCTCTCCAAAAGCTTTGGAAATATGTTCTAAAAACAAAATGAAGCGACCGGGTTCTGTTCCAAAGTTAAATTTGAAATTAACTTTCGCTTTCTCATCAATGACATCATCAATGATATCGATTTTATCCAATGCTTTTACGCGAGATTGTACTTGTCTAGCTTTAGAAGCCTTGGCCTTAAAACGTTCAATAAAACGCTCTGTTTGGCGAATTTGGGATTGCTGATTCTCAAACGCTCCCTTTTGAATCTCATTACGAAGGGCTTTTTCTTCCATGTAGAAAGAATAATTACCTGGATATAGCGTAATTTTTGCGCCAGATACCTCGGCAATATTGTCGATGGTGCGGTCTAAGAAGTAGCGATCATGGGAAACAACCACGATAGATCCCTCATAATCATGAATGTATTTTTCCACCCATTCAATCGAAGGTAAGTCCAAGTGGTTAGTTGGCTCATCTAGTAGAAGCAGGGCTGGTTTTTGTAATAACAACTTTGCTAACATAACCCGCATTCTCCAACCCCCAGAAAACAATTTTAAAGGTCTTTGAAGGTCATCTGTACTAAATCCTAATCCTTCTAAAATCTCTTCTGTACGCGATTGAATCGTGTATCCATCTAATCTTTCGAAGTCCTCTTGAAGCTTAGCCAAAACATCGATGTCTTTGTCTTCATAATTCGTTTCCATTTTATGAAGCACTGCATCAATATCTTTTTGCAATTCTAATTGTTTTTCAAAGGCCTGCATGGCCACATTTAGGATGCTGTCGTCAGTTTGATAGGAAAGTAAATCTTGATTTAAGAATCCAATAGTGCAATCCCCTGACTTTGAAATGGTTCCACCATCGGGTGTATACTCCCCTGAAATCAGACGAAGCAAAGTAGATTTACCCGTGCCATTTGCACCGATTAAACCGATTTTAGACTTAGGCTTGATATGTAAATTAGCCCCTTCGTATAAGGCACGACTTCCGAAATAGAAGTTTAAATTAGATATTGATAACATGTTACAAAGATAGCCGTTTTCTCGCATTTAGACCACCTAAATGAGGACATTTGACTAATTCTTCTAATCCTGAATAAGGAACCTCTGTTTTTGTATATCCTAAAGCCTTAGATAATGCCATAGTTCGGTTATTATCTCCCATAGACCATTCTATGTCATCCATTGTCATTTGGCATGGATGTTCATAGCCACAAGCATGGGTTATCTCGGCAATTTCTTTTACTAAGGTATAGTGGTAACGGTAATAGCGTTCGCTTTTCAATGTTACATCGATACCAGCTTGTAACCATTTATTTGAAGTTGCAATTCCGGTAGGGCAGTGGTTTGTATGGCATTTTTGTGCCTGAATACAGCCAATTGACATCATCGCCTCACGTGCAATGTGAATACTATCTGCACCCATGGCAAATGCCATTAATGATTTTTCAGGGAAGCCTAATTTACCCGATGCGATAAAGTATATTTTATCTGTTAAGTTATGTCGTTGAAAAATTTGATACACTTTAGCGAAGGCAAAAGTAAACGGCATTGAAACGTGGTCAGCAAAGGCATGTGGAGCAGCACCTGTACCGCCTTCACCACCGTCTATGGTAATAAAATCAGGTCCTTTGCCATGTTTTTCCATGTAGGTAGCTAATTCTTCCCATTGCTCTAATTTACCGATAGCCGATTTTACACCTACAGGCAATCCCGTTTCTGCAGCCATTGCTTCAATGAAATCAACCATTTCAGGTACAGTAGAGAATTCCGAGTGAAACGCTGGTGACATCGCATCTTGCCCCATGGGAATGTGGCGAATTTCTGCGATTTCTTTGTTTATTTTTGACTTAGGAAGCATGCCCCCTTTGCCGGGTTTTGCTCCTTGGGAAAGCTTTAATTCGATTGCCTTAATACAAGGATTTTCTTCAACTTTTTGCTTTAGTTTTGGCATGGAAAAACGACCATCTAATTCTCTCACACCGAAGTAGGCCGTACCAATGTTTAACATAACATCAGCGCCATTTTGGTGGTAAGGAGAAAGGGATCCCTCACCTGTATTGTGGTAGCATCCTGCTAAGAGCGCTCCTTTATTTAAGGATTCCACTGCTTTTGCCGATAAAGATCCAAATGACATACCAGAAATATTGACAATGGAATAAGGTCTGTAGGGTTTTGCTCTATTGTGATAAGCTCCTATGACTTTAGCTGCAGGCATTACACCAGGATTTGTCTGGTATAAATGGTTTTTTCCGGGGTTATAACCCATCATGGCATTTTTGATGAAAATATAGCCTGGAGAGCTGAAGTCTTGGTCTGTGCCAAAACCTTGTAAATTATTTTCATTCTTAGAAGAGGCATAGATCCAAGATCTCTCTTGGCGATTAAAGGGCAGTTCCTCTCGGTTATTAGCCACTATATATTGCCTTATTTCGGGTCCTATTTTCTCTAACCAATACCTGAAATGGCCAACGATAGGGAAATTGTGGGTAATGGTATGACTTTTTTGAATAAATACGTCGCGTATGATGACAATTAAAGCTACGAGTAGTAGCCAAAACCAGGCGGATGTTATAATGTTCATAGGGTTGATGAAATAATGGTTCAAATTTAGGTTCATTTTGGCAATATTATTACCAATAGTTCTAATTATCTTTGTCGTTTAATTTTTATTATGCAAGCTGATTACCTGAAATTGAAAAATTATGTGGCCTCTGTGTTTATCGCTATTGGATGTAGCGAACAGGATGCTGATTTGGCTGCAGATGTGTTGGTTTCTGCTGATGCAAGAGGAATTGATTCTCATGGCGTAGCAAGATTAGTGGGTTATGTTCGGTTATTTGATCACGGTAGATTAAACACAAAACCAAGTATAAAAGTTTTGCATGAAACCCCTTCTACAGCGACGATAGATGGAGATCGTGGTTTAGGTTTAGTTATAGCTCCTAAGGCGATGGAAATCGCTTGTGAAAAAGCGACATTAGCTGGTACGGGATGGGTTGCTGTTCAAAACTCAAATCACTTTGGGATTGCTGGTTACCATGCGATGAAGGCTATACCTTCTCAAATGATAGGTTGGGCGATGACGCACGCAGCACCCTTAGTTACCCCTACTTTTTCAAAAGAAAAGTTATTAGGTACAAATCCTATTGCTGTCGCTATTCCTGCAAACGAGGAGCCTGCTTTTGTAGCTGATTTTGCTTCTACAGCGGTTGCCTATGGAAAGCTAGAAATATTACAGAGAAAAGGATTAGATACCCCAGATGGATGGGTGCAAGACGCAAATGGTGATTCTTGCAATGATGCTTTTGCGATAAAAAATGGCGGAGCCTTGTTGCCACTTGGAGGGGATCGCGAACACGGTTCTCACAAAGGGTATGGATTGGGTGCCATTGTTGATATTTTATCGGGTGTTTTATCCGGTGCGAATTTTGGTCCATGGGTACCTCCATTTGCCACAGCTGGATTTATGCAAGCGGGAGAAACAGTGGGGAATGGAACGGGTCATTTTTTAGGGGCGATGCGCGTGGATGCGTTTAGGCCAGCCGAGGATTTTACTAAAGATATGGATAAATGGATTCGCAGATTTAGATCTGCCAAAGCCGTAGAGGGTAAGCAAGTTCTCATTCCGGGCGATCCAGAGCGAGAATTAGAGGCTATTCGCCGCGTAGAAGGGATCCCATTATTAGATCCTGTTGTAGAGGATTTAAAATCCTTAGCCTCTCGTTTTAACCTTGATTTTAAATTGGATTAATATGGTTTCAAATAAGCGCCTCAAAATTTTCATTCTTCTATTTAGCTTGGTTTCGGCTATGTTTTCCTACTATGTTTGGCAGGTATTCAAAACGCCTAATTTTAGGGTGGAAGCTAAGCAACCGTTTGAATTGTTCATTCCTGAAAAATCAACCTACGAATCTGTACTTGATACGTTAAAGAAACACGATTTAGTGCGTGATCAATTAAGTTTTCGATTTTTAGCTAAGGTGTTAAATTACCCAGAGAAGGTTCGGCCAGGTCGTTATATAATTCATAGTGAAATGGGGAACTGGGAATTGTTGCGGAAGCTAAGAAATGGACGTCAAGATGCCTATAAAGTGGTAATTAACAATTTCCGATTAAAAGAGGATATTGCGGGTCGTATTGCACGTCAGACAGCTTATGATTCGGCTGCTATTTATGCCATTTTAGATTCGACTGAAATACTGCAAAAATGGGGTTTTAACGCTGAAACAAGTCCTGCTATTTTTGTGCCGAACACGTATGAAGTAAATTGGACGACCTCATTTCCAGAGTTTTTAGGTAAAATGAATAAATCCTATGTGAAGTTTTGGACGGATAAAAGAAAGGCCGACGCAGAAAAATTAGGATTAACGCCCATTCAAGTAACTATACTGGCTAGCATTGTATACGGGGAGTCGAAGAACTCAAGTGAGCAATCTCGCGTGGCTGGTGTTTATTGGAATCGCTTACAAATCAATATGCCATTGCAAGCTGACCCAACGGTTGTTTTTGCTTGGAAAGATTTTACGATTAAACGCGTTACGAGTAAGTATACTGCTTTAAATTCTCCCTATAATACCTACAAGAATAAAGGGTTGCCTCCGGGACCTATTTCGATTGTCTCTGGTGATGTGATAGATAGGGTATTAAACTTAGAACGTCATAAGTACATTTATTTCTGTGCGAAAGCTGATTTTTCTGAGAACCACGCGTTTGCAGTTACCTATGAGGAGCACATGAAGAATGCATCCGACTACCAGAAAGCGCTGAATGAACGAAAAATACATTAATATGTTCTCTCACCAGGTTACTTACCGTGTATGTTATGCCGATACTGACCAAATGGGTTATGTATACTATGGTAATTATGCCCGGTTTTATGAAATTGCTCGGGTCGAAACATTACGCCGAATAGGGGTGAGTTATAAAGTCCTCGAAGACGCAGGTATTGGTTTGCCGGTTTATGAAAATTACTCCAAATTCCACGCTCCCGCACTATATGATGACTTGTTAAGGATTGAATGTACCTTACTTAAAATGCCGTCCGCTCGTATCGAATTTGAGTATAAAATCTATAATCAAAGCGATGTCTTGTTGCATGAAGGAAAGACGACGTTGGTTTTTATGGATTTAGTGTCAAAGAAAGTGGTGAAGGCACCTGAGTGGTTGATTTCAGCGATTATGAAACATAGTACGCATGCTTAGACAGGTTTGGAAAGAGATTAAGTTGTTTTGGAAAGACTGCGAGGAACATTACATTCTGGCAAGGATTCTGACCATTCTGTATCAAAAGATCTTTCATTTTGATATTGATGTTCGGGCAGCCGCTGTGGCCTATAATTTTACCTTAGCGGTATTCCCGACGATTATCTTTTTATTCTCCCTATTAGCCTACATACCGGTGGATAATTTTGACTTGAAGATGGTCAATTTTTTAAAGTCATCGATTCCTAAGAATTTGCAACAAGACTTTACCGAATTATTACTTGATTTAATTCGAAAGAAATCGGGAGGGGTGCTTTCCTTTGGTTTTCTTTTTGCACTTTATGCCTCTACGAGTGGTATTCAAGCCTTGATTCGTTCCTTTAACTTAACGTATCGCACGAAAGAGAATAGGGGAATATTAAAGGAGCGCCTAATAGCTGTTTCGCTTAATTTTCTTTTGACATTTGTTTTAATTACGGCCTTTGCTGTATTCATTGTAGGTAAATTGATGATTGGTTATCTAAAAGGGAAGGGTTTAATCGATTATGATTTCAATTTCTATATGCTGAATATTTTAACTTATTTCTTGTTGTTCTCTATTTTCTTTTTAACCATTTCCATCATTTATTATTATGCCCCGGCCATTACAAAACGTTGGAAATTTTTTAATGCGGGTTCTATTACCGCCTCTATTTTGACCATTTTAGTCACGAATTTATTCTCCTATTATTTAGTCAATTTTGCGAGTTATAATAAAGTATACGGTTCCATTGGTTCCCTGATAGCCTTGATGGTGTGGTTGTATTTTATTGCCTTGATTTTATTAGTTGGGTTTGAAATTAATGCTAGTATAGATCAAGTGAAGGAAGAACAGGAGGAGTCAGAAACGGATTATTTCTTCGAATAACATGGCAGAACTCATCCGGCTTTACGATAAGAATAACAGTCAGGCGACCCTAGATTTGATCGTGAAAGCGTTAGAAAAGGATGCCGTAATTATTTATAAGACAGACACAATGTATGCCTTAGGCTGTCACCTCAATTCCACAAAAGCGGTCAATCGAATTTGTGAAATTAAAGGTATTCAAGCTTCTAAGAACCGGTTTTCCTTTATTTGCGCTGACTTAAGTTCGATTGCGAATTATGCCAAAGTCTCTGATTTTGCCTTTAAAACTTTGAAAAGATTCCTTCCAGGAGCCTTCACTTTTGTCTTACCTGCAAGTTCTAAAGTACCCTCCATTCTAGTCCAAGGAAAGAAAACAGTGGGTATTCGAATTCCAGCTTATGAGCCAATTCTTTCTATCGTTGAATTACTAGGCTCCCCTTTGCTAACAACTTCTTTGCCTCACGATGATTTAGAAGTAGAGGAATACACGGATCCAAGCTTGATTTTAGAGCGATGGGGCCACGCTGTTGATTTTATTTTAGATGGAGGATTCGGAGGATATGTACCTTCGAGCGTTGTTGAAATTACAGACGATTCCTTTGAAATTATTCGAGAGGGTGCAGGAGATTGTGCTGAGTTTAATTAAGACCACTTAAGGCTCAATTTATCCGGTTTTGTATGTTTCCAGCGTTTGTGAGACCATAAATATTGTTCAGGATAAGCAACTATTGATTTTTCTAAGCGTCTCGCAAATCGTTCAATGATCTCACCAGGTGCTAATTCATCAAAAGGTACTTTGGCTAACAATTCATACGTCATCGTATACGTCCCTCTTTTCTTGCGAATTAA
>CAJCBY010000142.1 GCA_903960725.1 uncultured Cytophagaceae bacterium
AGGTGCTCCTACAATCTTCACGATGTTTATGTCCACTGTGGTGAAAGCAGCCAGCTTTGCCGCACTGTACCAAATATTATCAGGACCATTCGGAAACTTGTATGGAACCTGGGTGTATCCGATCTACTACATCAGTATGCTGACGCTATTAGTGGGGAACATTACGGCAGTATACCAACAATCGGCCAAAAGAATGTTAGCCTACTCGAGTATTTCACACGCAGGTTATATGTTGTTAACGGTCAGTGCGAAGCAAGCGAGCACTCCGTCTACCATCTTGTATTATTCTTTATCCTATACGTTAGCGACTATTGTAGCTTTCGGTGTGGTCATGTTAGTGGCAGAATACCAAACGGGACGTAAGGAGAAACCGGAGAACTTCAGCTCATTCGAAGGATTAGCGAAGCAGAACCCAGGTTTAGCTTTCTGCTTTACCATCGCTTTATTGTCTTTGGCAGGTATTCCTTTGACAGCAGGATTTTGGGGTAAATTCTTCGTATTCTCTGATATCTTTAACAGACATGTGTACTACCCAGTGATTTTAGCCATCGTGATGTCTGCAGTAGGGGTGTATTACTATTTCAAAGGTATCATTGCGATCTACTTCAAAGAAGGGGACATCGAACGCATTGAATTACCTGGTCTAGTAAAATTCGCCATGTGGGCGTGTACCCTAGGTACCTTAGTTTTAGGAGTGTATCCTAGCCTTGTAAAAAACCTGTTTTAACTTGAGCATTTGAACGACAAGAAGCCAGCCCTTTTCAATCAGAAAGATTTGTTTGCTTACTTCGTAGTGGCGGGTTTAGGTGCTTGCGTTCAGCTATTAGCGGGAGGATTAATCAAAGATTGGTTCCGCGTTTCTTACGAGGATTCGATTCTTCCAGCTTATTTCATTGCCTTTATTGTAGGATTTTTCTTAACGAAGCTTTTCGCCTTTAATGCACGCCAAAGTCAGCAAACCAGGCGCGAGATGCTAAAGTTTACCATCGTATCTGTCATCTCGGGTATCATCATGTGGATTTTCAGCACTTTCCCTTATGATTTTATCCATGTACGTTATCCAGATATCTATTTTCAAATTCCCTACGCCGTAAAAAAGCTTAACCTCACTCAAATAGGAACCACCTTACATGGAATGTGTTATAGCTTTATCTCTAACTACATTCTTCACAAGACCTTTACCTTCAAATCAAGTGGCTTTTATGACCGCTTAAAAGAGCTTGTAAAATAGGACTAATCTAATTTTGCCATTCTGAAAGAGGTTAAATCTTAAGAAAATTTAAGTCAAATATGCCTCATATGGGCACATTTTTCGAAAAAACACCCAATTACTTAAAAAAATCTTAAAAATTTATTTGCATTTATTTGTACTTATAAAATAATGCCGTAGCTTTGTGACTCAAACCTTAAACAAAATAAGAAATGAAAAAAGTATTCGCTTTAGCTTTCGTTGCTGCAATGGTAACTTTAGCATCTTGTGGAGAGAAAAAAACAGAAGGTACAACTGATTCTACTGCAGCTGCTGTAGATTCTTCAGTTGCTGCTCCAGCTGATTCAGCTTCTGCTGATTCTGCTACTGCTGCTCCAGCTGATTCAGCTAAATAATTTTAGCCCAATCATTATAAAAAAGTCCTTCGCATGCGAAGGACTTTTTTTATGCTTAAAATCAGAATGAAGAATAAAAGAATCGATTCTTTTTTTGATCACTTCCCTCCCAAGGTAGCGGAGTATTGCTTCCAACTTTGGCATGACTATTCCTTTGATTTTATCGTTAGTAAATCGCGGGATTCAAAATTAGGCGACTACCGATTTAGCCCAACGAAAGGACATCAAGTTACCGTTAATCATAACCTGAATCCTTATGCCTTCCTAGTTACCTACATCCACGAGGTAGCCCACTTAACGACTTATCTAGCCCATAAAAACAAAGTGCTCCCGCACGGGCAGGAATGGAAAACCGAATTCTACCAATTATTCGAGCCCATCTTAGACGACGAACTTTTACCTGCTGACCTAGTGACGGTCTTAAAAGCCTATTTAAAAAATCCAGCAGCGTCTTCCACCGGCTACCAACCTCTAGTGGATATTCTAAAAACATTTGACGCAGAGCCGCCAGCTGGAATTCCAGTACATGACTTAGCGGAGGGAACTGCCTTTCAATTAAAAAACCTTTCCTTTATCAAAGGGAAACTTCGGCGAACACGTTACATTTGCAAAGAAATTAATTCCGGAAGGAACTACCTAGTAGCTAAGAATGCGCACGTTTTTCCGATTGAAAATTCTTAATATTTATGTATTTCTGCTTCTGGCAGCCTTTACAGGTTATGCCCAAAACTCTGTGTTATCTAGCGGCAAATGGATCAAAGTAGGGATTACTCAGTCTGGTATCTATCAAATTACCCCTTCTTGGCTGGCAACGTTTGGTGTAAAAGCTAGTTCAATGGGTGTTTATGGGCATGAAATAGGAGAATTGCCCCAGGCAAACGCCGCAGCACGTCCTATCGATTTACAGCCTATTCCCTTCTTGAAACAAGGGGATGCTATTCTATTTTGGGGTGAAAAATGGATTCATCACTACAGCGATACGACCTTTTATTTCATCCGATTAGACGATCCTGCCCCTAAACAGATAACGGACCTTGTTGAGACATCCGATGCATCAACTCAAGCTTTAGATTATGGATTAAGCCGTTTCCACTATGAACCTGAACTATATAATTTGTTGCAATCCGGTCGAGAATGGCTGGGAGATGGATTTTTTGGGACAGTCAACAGAAGTATTCAATATCCGCTACCAGACTATAAAACAGGACTTTCAAGTCGTTTAAGCGGCAGATTAGCCTCCGCATCCATTGCGCCAGGCACGTTCACTTTCAGTATTCCAGGGAACACCCTGGCACCCATGACGCTTCCCGCTATATCCGGAGGTCGATATGACCAAAAAGCGTTTGTCCAAAATTTCTCCACCACGGTCTATCCAGAAATAAAAGAACAAAGCTGGACCTGGAACTTAAACTATACAAATTCTACAGGTTCTGGCTACATTGACTACATCGATCTCGAATACCCGCGCAGGTTCAATGCAAAAAATGAAAATCCCCATTATTTTCTGCCAAATAAAACCGATTCAACATTCCGTATTTCCATTCAAAATCTGCAATTGTCCCACCAAGTATGGTTAAAGAATGCAGGTAAAAATTGGCAAAAAACCACTACCCTAACATTTAAGCAGATTGCACCTGGATCAGAATTACTCATTTTCGATCCAATAAAAGCGGCTGATCCCAAATCACTCGAACTAGTGGCTAATCAGAATATTCGGCAAGATGCCTCAACAGATCTAGTAATCATTGCTAGTCCGGCCATACTTCCTGTGGCTAGACTCTTAGCCAGTTATAAACGTTCGAAAGGCATAACAGCAAAGGCCTATTCAACTTCAGAAATCTACAACGAATTCTCTGCCGGTAAAGTAGATGTAAGCGCCATCCGAGATTTTCTTCGAGGAAAGAAGCCGCGGTATGTCCTACTTTTTGGGGATGCCTCCGTGGATTATAAAGGGATTAATAAAGTAGCCACAGCAAAGGAGAAAGCAAATTATGTCCCATCCTATGAGAGCAGAGAATCGCTGCAACCTTTACAAACCTATGTTTCGGATGATTATTATGGACTCATTTCGGATGATCAGGGCGAATGGCTAGAGGGAAATGAGGCTTCGAATGAATCACTATCCGTAGGGATAGGCCGTATTCCGGTTCGATCGGTAGAGGAAGCAAATACTTTAGTCAATAAATTAATCAGCTACGAGAGACAAAGCTTACAGCAGCCTTTCCGATTTACCTGGCTCGCAGATGATGGGGATGCGAATATCCACGTTCAAGATGCGGAGGACTTTGCTGGCCTAATTCCTGAGGCCTATACCATCCAAAAAACGTATCTAGATCAATTCCCGCAAGAAGTATCCAACAGTTTGTATTCATCCGCAGCCGCGAAAAAAGCTAGTTTAGCCTTGTTTAATCAAGAAGCCGACTTTATTCACTTCTTAGGACATGGGTCAGAATCGGCCTGGACAGATGAAAAAATTATCACGAACAATGAGTTGCAAACATTAAAAAACAGCCGAAACTTACCTTTACTTTTGACGGCAACTTGCCAATTTGGTCGTTTTGATGATCCAAATCAAATGTCCGGGGCAGAAGTTAGTCTCTTGTCTAATCAAGGGGGCGCAATCGGGCTAATTTCCACGACTAGACCTGTCTTTCAGAGTAGTAATTACTTATTTGGACAGGCTTTTTATAGACAGTTAACTAAACATCTAAATAATAAAAATTACCGTTTAGGGGATTTGTTCAAAGAAGCGAAAAACGAAAGTCAATCGGGCGTGATAAATAGAAACATTACCTTACTAGGGGACCCTACTTTAGCGCTGCCATGGAATCAGCAAGCACTTAGTTTGCGCATAGACACGTTGGCTAATGGGTTTATTCAAGGCCAAACAACACCGAGTATCGATGGAGAAATCCAGGTGTATTACTACGGCGAAGATCAGGCTGAAAAAACTTTGGGAACAAAAACAGATAAATTCAGCTACCTCAAACAAGGGAATTTAGTCAGTATTAGTTCCGCCACCGTTCAAAAAGGAAAATTCAATCTAGCTAACGTACCGGCTGCCCGCTTAAAATGGCGCGCGAATTCAACCGATGGTACTCCATACGGAGGTGGAATGAAAAGTAAATTAAAAGCAAGTTCAGAAAACAAGGAAACAGCCTCTCCCGTACTAGAAGCGCAACTTTTGAATGAATCCGACCTCAATGCCTGCTCCCCTAATCCGATTCTATACATCAGCTTATCAGACGCAAGTTCACTCCAATTTGTAGGGCCTAGAGGTGAAATAGCTTATTTCACTGTTAATGATACGCTTCAAATTCCGGCTTCCAGTTTGTTTATGCCCAATCTAAATTCAAGCAAACAAGGATCCATTACCTTCCCTTTTGAATCCCTTACTCCCGGAAAATATAAAATCAAACTTACCTGTTTTGATGTACATACGAATCAAGGAAATTTAACGTTTGAATTTACGGTTGTAGCTTCCGGCAAGGACAATCTTTCGCTTCAGATTTATCCCAATCCGATGACCGAACGGAGTACATTCACTTTTTTACAAGAGAAACGTTGGACAAGCTACTTCTACAAACTAAAAATTTATAGTATCTTAGGGAAACAAATCGTAGAAAGAAGAGGATCGGTTCCAGGGAGCGACTCCGCCATTCAAACTTTCTCGATTGATTGGAGTGCTGAAGAGAAAAACCAATTAGACTTTGTCAACTATTATCAACTTGAATTGACCTATGATACCGGTGTCCCATTCGCCAACTTTAGTGGTAGAATTGGAAATATAAAATAGCCCATGAAACACGTACTTACCTTATTTTTTATTGCCATTGGTGTTTCCATACACGCGCAAACAACTTTAGTTTCTGGCCAAATCAATGCCGGCCGCATTCCCACTCCTACCCTCTTATTCTTAAATGTAGCCCCAGATGCCCGTTCTGCGGCGATGGGTGATGCAGGGGTTGCCCTTTCTGTTGATGCAAATGCCATCCACTGGAATACGGCGAAACTTGCCACCACAGAGAAGAAAATGGGTTTTTCTATGTCCTACACTCCCTGGTTACGCAACTTGGTGAGTGATATGGCGCTTTATAACTTAGCAGGCTATACGGTAACAAAGAAGAATTTAGTTTTTGGTTTTTCTTTTGACTACTTCGATCAGGGCTTGTTTCAAGCGACTTTAGATAACGGAACTAGTGCGGGAAACTTCAATTCCCAAGAATTTGCTTTCGGTATTTCTCATGCGAGAAGGTTATCTCCCGCACTTTCTTTGGGAATGAATTTAAAATACATCAATTCTAATTTGCTAGGTAATTACCAAGGAAGCGGCGGTGTTAGTAACGCTTTAAAGCCAGCTCAAACGGTGGCAGCTGATATCTCCTTATTCTACTCGAAACCGACTTCAGCTCCCTGGAAATATAGTTATGGACTGACGCTTTCGAATATTTCAGGTAAGGTCACTTATGGCGGATCAGAGAAGAACTTTATCCCGACTAATTTACGGGTAGGTATGGCGGCGACGCACGAAATCGACGATTTAAACAAGCTAACTTTCACGGTTGATTTCAATAAATTGATGGTTCCTACGCCTCCTGCTTACGAAAATGGCCAGATGATTGGAACAGATCCAGCAACGGTCTCTGCGATTAGTGGAATCTTTGGATCCTTATTTGATGCACCTGATGGAATAGGAGAAGAGATAAAGGAAGTAAACACCTCCGTAGGAGCAGAATACTTATTCAATAATGTCTTCGCCTTGAGAGCGGGTTATTTCCATGAGAGCGAGATGAAGGGGAATCGGAAGTACTTTACCTTTGGTTTAGGCTTTAAGATGGACAAAAAATACGGTCTTGATTTCGCCTACCTAGTTCCGAGTGGGCAAGGTAGCCCCTTAGCTAATACTTTACGTTTATCGCTTATCGCGGGAATAAATCAGCCGGTAAAATAATATGTTAGATCGCAGTGTTGCACCAGCCGCCTATCCGGTGGAAAAAATCTTATTTCCTACTCCCAGCCACTATACGTTAACGAATGGTATTGTTGTATGGGTAGTTTCTGCCGGAGAACAGGATGTATTCAAATTTGAATTAAGTACCCAAGCGGGCGCAATTCATAGCCCTCTAGCCGGTTTAGCTGGAATGACGGCCTCGCTCATGAAGCACGGAACATTGTCACGTTCCGCACAAGAAATTCACCAGGCGTTTGATTTTTTTGGGGCGTTCTGGGATATACAAGCAAGCCTGGATCACGGAACCTTTACGGTATATGGTTTATCAAAGCATTTTAATTCCCTTATCCCCCTGGTTTCGGAAATCTTACAAGATGCCACTTTCCCGGCGGAAGAGGTAGAAAAAGAACTTGAAATTGAGCGTCAAAAAACAAAACTTAACTGGGACAAAACATCCTATGCAGCCGGCCAAAAATTTCGCTCTAATCTATTCCCTAATGACCCATATGGCCGCTATACGGTAGCTGAAGATTTTGAAGCATTGGATCAACAAACCCTAGTCAACCAATACAACATGACCTGGGCCTCACAGAAACCAGTCATCTTCCTTTCTGGAAAGATTTCTGACCAACAAATCGCCTATTTAGATCAGACTTTGGGTCAAATACAATTTAGTAGCCCTTCGCTAATTATCCCATCTCTTAACTCGGCAGCAAAACCCAGCAGAATACGGGAAGAAAAAGAGGGTTCGGTGCAAAGTTCTATTCGTTTTGGCTTAGCAGCTATCTCTAGAAGTAACCCCGATTATTTCCACTTTAGTTTAATGAACACGGTTTTAGGAGGTTATTTTGGATCAAGATTACAGAAAAACATCCGAGAGGACAAAGGGTTTACGTATGGCATCTCGTCCAGTTTAGCTCCTTACCCACGTGGTGGGTATTGGGTGGTAGGAACGGATGTGAATGGGGAGAATGTGGAGGCGACTTTGGCAGAAATCAAAAAAGAAATTCAGATTCTTCAAAACGACTTAGTACCTCATCAAGAACTAGACATCGTGAAAAGCTATCTCATGGGCAGCTTCACCGGTGAGCTAACACAAGCTTTTGATATCGCTGAAAAAGTGCGCGTGATTCAATTAGATGGATTAGCTCCTGATTTCTATGATCAGTTTCAAGACAGTATACAAAATATCCAGGCCCAGGATATTAGAGACATGGCTGCTAAATACCTGAACCTGGATTTGATGCACGAAGTAATCGTGGGTTAATTAGAACGACGCTAACTCTCTAAATTCATTCACACGGCTAGCTAAATCAGCTTCCGTAATTTCGAATAAACGTTCTGTACCGAATTTCTCCACACAGAATGAGGCCATCGCAGATCCGTGAACGATCGCCCGGCGCATATTTTCAAATGAAATATCATCCGTCTTCGCTAGGTAACCAATGAATCCACCTACGAACGTATCACCCGCACCTGTCGGATCAAAAACGTCTTCTAATGGAAGCGCTGGACAATAGAACATGCGATCCCCTTGGAATAACAAGGCACCGTGTTCCCCTTTTTTGATGATTAACGTCTTAGGTCCCATCGCCATAATCATTTTAGCCGCCGTACGTAAGGAATATTGCTCTGATAACTGACGAGCCTCCTCATCGTTGATGCAAAGCACATCTACCATCGTTAAAACGCGCTTCAAATCATCCATCGCCACATCCATCCAGAAATTCATGGTATCCATTACGACTAATTTGGGGCGTTTATTTAGGCCTTGAATCGCTTCGATTTGTACTTGCGGCGTTAGGTTTCCTAACATTAGATATTCGCAATCTTGGTAAGATGCCGGAATAGCTGGTTTGAAATCCGCTAACACGTTCAATTCCGTCACTAAGGTGTCACGTGAATTCATGTTGTTGTGGTATTTACCCGCCCAGAAGAAGGATTTCTCCCCTTGCTTAATTTGTAAGCCGTCCAAATTGATGCCGCGAGACGTCAAAGTGTCCATGTATTCTTGTGGAAAATCATCCCCAACTACAGCGACAACATTTACTTTAGGTAAAAAAAATGCAGCTGACAAAGCAATATAAGTACAAGATCCACCGATGATTTTATCGGTCTTTCCATAGGGAGTTTCAAGGGCGTCGAACGCAACGGTTCCAATAGATAATAAGCTCATAATTAATAATTTAACCTACTTTAGGACAACGACTAAAGGGTTGATTTGGATTGAAAAATTTACGGTATGTAATAAAGGTTTTATCGTTAGTGGCTCCTAGTTGGGAGACAAATCGAAGCATTTTTGGATTAAAGTCCCCCACCCAATTCATGTCCATAGTTGAATAAGGATAGAATGGATTCGTACGCGCGACTTCGCGGAACCGAAGGGCAATGGCGGATTCGACCCCTTTGCCTTGGTGATCCGGAGTTACCCCAAAAATCACTCCACAGGTACGAGTCAAGGTTCCTTTCATTTTCAACAAAAGGAATTTAATCATGCCCCACCAGTTCAGTTTACCGTTCAGGTGTTTGACGATTTGGTTCAAATCTGGGATCACAATAAAGAAGGCCACTGGTGTTCCATCTGTTGTGTAGGCAAACCACAATAATTGCTCATCGATGATGGGCTTCATGGTTTTGACTAGTTTTTGGGCAGATTCCGAGCTCATCTCCTTCACCCCTGGGAATTTTGCCCAAGCGGCATTGAAAATGAAGCGAAAATCTTCCGCGTATTTCGATAGATTACTCTTCTCTATGTGTTGGAAAACGTAATCCGGGTTGTCAAAAATACGTTGCGCCTTTTCTTCGATTCCTTGCGTCACGTTAGCGCCAGCAATAGGCGAAACGAACACGTATTGCTGGAAATAATCTTGGAAACCATAGTTTTCAAAGAAAGGTATATAATATG
>CAJCBY010000143.1 GCA_903960725.1 uncultured Cytophagaceae bacterium
AATGAGATACGCTGTACTTCTTCTTTTTTTATGGAGCTGTTCTAAATCAGAGCCGAAAACCGTAGTCGAAAAAAAGTATTTCTCATCTGGTCAGATTAGGGAAATTCGATACATTCAAAATGGAGTACGGCAGGGTTTGCAAACGGCGTTTTGGGAGAATGGCAAGAAGCGTTTTGAATATACCGCGGTCAATGATGCTTACGAAGGAGAGCTCAAAGAGTGGGCTGAAAATGGACAACTTTTTCACTTAGCTCATTACAAAAATGGACAAGAAGATGGGGTCCAAAAGATGTGGCATGCAAACGGCAAAATTCGTTCGAATTTTGTGATCATAAATGGTCGCCGCTATGGTTTATTAGGCACTAAAAACTGCAAGAATCGGGATGAGAAATTATTGGCTTATTAGTTTTTTCTTAGTGGCTTGTTCGGACACCCCCGTTTCGAAAATTCCTTTTTATAATACCCCTGATTTCAATCCCTATTTTATCAGCGAGGTGGAGGCAAGTGCGAAAATTACGCACCGCATTAAACCTTTTGCCTTTTATAATCAGGACAGCACATTATTCCGGAGTGAATCACTTCAAGGAAAAGTGTACGTCGCGAACTTCATTTTTACGCGCTGCAGCAATATTTGTCCTGATATGACCGCTCAAATGAAGCGCATCGAAAAAGCTTTTCAGTCAAATTCAACGGTAGCCCTTGTTTCTTTTACCGTAACGCCTTGGTTCGACGATGTGAAGACACTGCATAAATTTGGCGAAAAATTCCAAATCTCCTCATCGAATTGGTCATTGTTAACAGGCCCCAAAGCATCCATCTACACCCTCGCCCGCCAATCCTTTTTTGCAGAAGAGTCTATCGGTTATAATAAGGACACAAACGAGTTTTTACACACGGAGCACATCATTTTAGTGGATCAAAAAGGCCGCATTCGCGGGATTTATAATGGTACGATTCCCTTAGATGCAGATCAATGCATAGAGGACATGAAATTGCTTTTGCAGGAGTAAGGGCTTATTTTATCGAAAAAATACATTAACTTGAATTTTCAACAAAAATTTTAATACTGTACCTATGAAAATCAAATCAATAGTAGCGGTATGCGCCATGTTGGCCATGACCCTATTCTCCTTCAAAGCAACGGATAAAGAAGTTCAATCAGACAAGCGTTTTGGCGGATTAGCCTTGTATACGGTTCGTGATGCAATGAAAGACGCGCGCGCGACCTTAGAAAAAGTAGCGCAAGCGGGTTATGTAAACGTAGAATCTGCGGGTTACAACAACGGAAAATTCTATAATTTATCTCCAGCGGATTTTAAATCTCTTTTAGATGAGATGAAATTAACACCGATTTCAGCACACCAAGGAACGGCTAATTTCGAAAACATCGATCAGCAAATCGCCGATTTAAAAACGGCGGGGTTCAAGTATTTTGTTATTCCAGTTCCCCCAATGGGTTTGTTTGGACATGATGGTGGGAAAATGACGATGAAAGGTGGCGCTAAGAATTTGGCAGGAATATTAGACAAATTAGGTGAGAAGTGTGCTGCTGCAGGATTACAACTATTGTATCATAACCACGACTTTGAATTTATGAAAGACGCGGAGGGAACCGTGGTGATTGATTATTTGTTAGAAAATTGCAACCCTAAGTATGTTAATTTCCAAATGGATTTATACTGGGTAACAAAGGCAGGAGCAGATCCAGTAGCCTATTTCAAGCGCTACCCAGGCCGCTTCAAAATTTGGCATGTAAAAGATATGGATGACCAAGGTCGCTTTGCACCAGTGGGCAATGGAAAGATTGATTTCAAACGTATATTGGACAACAAGAAATTATCAGGTATGCAATATTATTTCGTGGAGCAAGATGCTTGTTTCAACGAAACGGCTTTAGAAGCTATAGTGATTAGTCATAAGGGGTTAGAGAAAATTGGATTTAAATAATCTTATTGTAATTTTGCGACCCTTATGGAAAATGAAACAATTGTATCGTTTAGGTCTTTATGCCCTGTAGCAACCGGATTGGATGTTTTTGGGGATAAATGGACCATGTTGATTCTGCGAGACATGTTATTTCTTCATAAATCTACTTTTAATGAATTCAAGGCTGCGCCAGAGTTAATGCCGAGCAAGATGCTTTCGAATAGGCTAAAAAAACTAGAGTCACTTGGATTTTTGAGCAGGAAAAAAGGAGAGATAAACAAGAAAAATGTGCATTACCTTTTGGAAGAAAAAGGGATGGAAACATTTCCTATTATGGTCGAAATGGCGCTTTTTACCACCGAATTTTATTATAACCACTTAGGAGATACGTATACCGGGGTGGTAAAAACACGAATGAAAAACGATAAGGATAATTACATCAACGAGATGATAGGAAGCTATAAGTCCTTTAAAGAATCCCTCGTTATTTAAGGAGTTTTATCTTTTGATTTTCAAAGCCCTCGGTAATTTCCGGGGGCTTTTTTGTTGCTTTAATTATCCGAAAAATAATCGAGAATTTGTTTTTAGTTTCAAAATGATACTTATATTTGACAAACTAAACTATTCTAAATTAAACTATGAAAAGATTACTCCTACCCCTGATGGTCCTGGCAACGATGTTTGCTTGTACATCACCAGAAACAAAAAAGGCTGAAGCCTCAGGATCTGATCCAGACACTGGAACATTTTCTTCACAAAATGAAAAGTCTCAAAAAGTAAGAGAGGCCTTGGAAGCCTACATGAAAAATGATTCGACAAAGATTTATGAAATCTATGTTGATACGGTTAAGATTTATGATCAAATGGCCGCTAATCAAGAAGGCGGAAAAACAAAGCCAAATCCTGGTGGACGCGCAGGTTTTGCTGCGAATGAGCGCATGAATCATGATTATTTTTCGGATATCAAGGTGACGACGGATAACATTAAGACGTTCGTTTTTGCTGACGGAAGAGTTCATACCGGAGTTTGGTGCATGTGGACTGGTAAAGGAAAGTTTACTAATAAAGACATTTCGGCTCCATTACATCTTGCCTTTATTTGGGAAGGCGATAAAATCGTTAGTGAATACCGCTATTTTGACCCAACAGTTTTATATGCGGAGGTTGCAGCATCTCAAAAGAAATAATTCACTTATTTAATCAATAATCAACATGAAAAAAGTATTCTTATCCCTAATTGTACTAGCAACGATGTTTGCTTGTAATGCACCAGAAAAAAAGGCTGATGCGGCGACTTCTGAAGATATGGAAGGTGGAAGCTATGTTTCTTTAGATGATAAAACAGCTAAAGTAAAGCAATTGATAGAGGCATATATGAAAAATGACACATCGGCAGCACATGATTTGTATGCAGATACTCTTGTATCGTATGATGGCTTTGTGAACAATGTGGATAGCCTTGATAAATTAATAGATAGCCCAGGTGGTCGTGCTGAGTTTATTAATGCTGATATGTATACGCATACCTTGTTTAGCGATATTACCATGTCCTTGAAACCAGGCGATCTTAAAACGTTCACAGGGAATAATGGTCAAGTGGCTACAGGTTACTGGGGATTATGGAAAGGCAAAGGGAAGTATACGAATGCGGAAACCAAGGTGCCTCTTCATATGATTTTATGGTGGAAAGGAGATAAAGTCGTTCAAATCTACCGCATGTTCGATCCGGCAACTTTGAAGGCTGAAGTTGCGGCTTCACAAAAGAAATAAAATTGGTTTAGGGTTTGATACAAAAAGGGGGGCTTTCATTGCCCCCCTTTTTTATAATACACTGTTTGTATCTGTCGTAAATATCCGGGTACTCACCGTGTATGTTCCGCCATTCGGATCTTTGTATTTCAGGTCCATGTAAAAGGCTTGGTATCCTTTCTTTACATAGGGTATGGTATATTTTGCGGTCGAGCCTTCTAATTTCACTCGGCGTGTTAGCCATAAATTATTGCGGAAATCTCGATCCACAGAAGTAGTTGCCCAAATCGCCGCCTCTACTAACTCCTCCGGTTTTGCTTGCACAGTTAACTCAAATCCATCTTTTCCTTTCTCCACATTCCAGGTGCTTACCGGATATTCTTTGTTTTGTAAAGTCAGGCCAAAGAAGGCGCTCAATCCTTCTAGCGCCTGTTTTCCTCCCGCTAAATCGTGTCCAGCGTTTGGCACATAATGGATTAGATTTTTACCAGGGATTTGGCCAAAATAATGTTTAATAGCATCCGCCGTCCAATACGGATCGTTTGTCGCCACAAAAATCATCTTAGGAACCGTCAATTTTGTTCGATAGGAATAAGGGTCAACCATGGCGGTGATGGCTTTGCCGTCCGGAGATTCCGTGCTTTGCGGGATGCCAATTTTAACATAATCCTCTATCTGATCACTGTATTCCCCGTAGGTTTCAAACTGGTAGCTCAAGGTTTTAGGCATGTTCAACATATCAATCACCATAGGTCCAATCGCCTTCACGCGCTTGTCATCAATGGCACTCGAAAGCCAAGTTGTCCAACCGCGTTTAGACGCTCCCGAAATGACAAAATTGTTGATTTTATGCTTCGTTTTTTGTGCCACAATTTCCTGAACTGCATCCATTCCTTTTACGGCTGATTTCACCATTGGAAATAATAATGGCCACGAATAATCCTTGTCTTTTCGGAATTCATTCAGCGTATAGGTGATTAATTCATCCTCCGTTTTTCCATCAAAAAAGGGCTGGTTAGGCACCTGCTTAATGAGCGCAACAACTGCTTTGTTTTTGATAGCGATGGTGCCTAAAACGGGCCATAATTTGTCGTCCTTACTCCAGTTAGGTAGTTCGTCTTTGTTGCTTCCACCCGTGATAAAAAACAACGCACCGTCATATTGCACGGTTCCAGGGATGATAATGGTAAGCTGGTGCGTCCATTTGATGCCGCGCCATTTTTGGGAGGTTAGTAATACCTGATACGCTTTAGTGCTACCTAGATTAGCGGAATCTTTTAATTCCCAAGAGTAGTTTGCGTCGCCATTGGTTAAATAGCTTTTTAGTGCGTTTTCTGGAGTGATTTTAGTTTGTGAAAATCCCAGAATAGGAATCAAAAGGAAGGTGATTCCGGCGAATAGATTTTTCATAGTTAGATTATATAGTTTTGGTAAATATAAAAAAGAAATTGGTTTAGCTATATTATGTACATATATTTGTACACAAAATTGTACACTATGTTAACGACTACCTTATCCGATTTTAGAAAAGACATTAAAAGCTACTTCGATCGTGTGACCGAAAGCTTTGATACACTTATTATTAATCGTGGGAAAGATACGGGGGTAGTGATTATGTCTTTAGAGGAATATAATTCCCTAAAAAGTACACAGCACGAACTTTCCTCTCGCAAGAATCAACAGCGATTAGACGAATCTATCGAATCATTAAAAGCAGGCAAGAAAGTATATAAGGACCTCGCTGAATAATGAAAATTGTGTTCACGGAGCTTTCTTGGGAGGACTATCTGTATTGGCAGAAAATTGATAAGCACAAAATCAAGCGGATCAATGAGCTCGTTAAGGATATTTCTCGAAATCCATTTGATGGAATTGGGAAACCGGAAGCACTAAAATTTAATTATGCTGGATTTTGGTCTAGACGAATTGACGAAGAGCATCGACTTATTTACCGAATCGTAGATGACGAAATCCAAATCGTAAAATGTCGTTTTCATTACGACTAATTCACAAACTTCACATTCAACCCCACATACCAAGTCCGGCCATCAGCTGGTAAAATTCCGGGTCCAGGATAGCCGCCAGATCTTCTGGTAAAGTAGCGCGCGTCTTTTACGTTGTTCACCCCAAATTTCAGCTGGGCATATTTTTTAAACTTGTAAGAGCCAGAAATATCTTGTACTTGATAGGACGGAATTAATCCAGTTGTCGCTGCCGCATTAGAGGTAACCGTGTTGCTCGCGTCTGCAAAGGCTTGACCGATATCGCTGATTTGCCAGCTAAGAGATAGGCCTTTTTTCGAATAGGTAATTCCGTAACGATTGATTTTCTCTGGGGCATTTTCAACGCTTTTGCCAGCTAAATTTCCTTCCACGATTTTACCGTTTATGACAGACGTTGTCTTGAAGTCTAGGTAGCGCGCTTGGATGGCCGCGACGGAGGCAAACACGGAGATATTCCCAAACCGTTGGTTTTTTAACCAAGCGCTTGTAGGACTAAATTCGATATAAGCCTCTGCACCTTTGGAAACCGAATGACCTAGATTAGTGCGGTATTGGAATATCTTACCATCGTTGCTTAACTGGGAAATAGTTCCCACGCGGTTGTTGTAGTCTAGGTGGAAATAGTCGATATCAAAAGTCAAGTAATTCCCCACTTCTCCTCGGTAACCGAAGTCGAAATTGAAACCTTTAGCATCCGATAAGTTCGGGTCAATGATATCTGTGGTTGCAGGGGGCAATAAATCAGAGGATAAAACGGGGCGATAAGCTTGTGCGATGTTACTGTACAGTTTCGTGTTAGCGCTCACTTTATATTCTGCTCCAGCACCTAGCAAAACAAATGATCGTCCTCGGCTACTCGGGATGGCAGCAATAGGTGCACCGGCTGAACTTAACCCAGATTGTCCCATCATGTGGGTTTCGATTTGTTCCAAACGAGCTCCTACAGTAACCAGCAAAGATTCAGATGGACGCAGAATCGTCTCAGCAAAGGCCGCGTAATTCGTGTTATGGAATACGAGATCACGAGTGTATAATCCCTGAATTGCAAAGTCCATATCGTTTCCTTTGCTACCTACTCCTACTTGTTTGCGTTTCATTTCTCCGCCAAAATACCGAAGACCTGTCGCCACGGTATTCTTCCAGCGTCCTACATTATAGTTAATTAAATAGCGTAACTCTGCTCCATTTGTTTGGTACAGATCTCGGTCCACTTGTCTGTTTCCCATAAGGTCAACCTCAGTTATGGCCTTCGTGAAACCCACGGAATTACGTTCAGCAGTGGTTCCAAAATACTTCAAACTTAGCTTCGAATCTGCATTGATGACATAGTCAGCAGTCAATGCGTAAATAAACCAAGGGTTGCTAAACCAGTTTCTAGCGCGCTTGCTTTGCTGGGCATTTTGGGCAAATTCAGCATCGGTTAACCCACCGGCCTGTTGGCTTTGGGTGTACATATACGTTAATTGTGCTCCCACTTTTAGCTTGTTCGATACGGCATAAGAGAGCTCGCCATGGGAGTGGTCGGTGTTAAAGTAGGAGTTTTGGCGCCATCCATTTCCTACTCTTTTCTGGTAATAGGTGGTATAACTTAAACGCCCGGCGGTTCCCCCCACGTAATTAAAGGAGCTGAATAGGCCATTGTTTCCGGTGGTGTTTTGGCTTTCTACCACCAGCTTCGTAGACAGATCTGGTTTGCGAAGGACAAAGTTCATCAGTCCCCCAAACTGTGGCCCATATTGCAAGGAACTCGCGCCGCGGATAATTTCAATGCGGTCCACAACTTCCATCGGTGGGGTATAATAGGCCTCGGGGTAACCCATGGGGTCTGGAGTGATGTCGTAACTGTCCATGCGCACATTGAATTCCCAAGAGCGATTAGGTGAAAGTCCACGAGACGCAACGCCTAATTGAATGCCTGAACCATCGCTTTCCCAAACCGAGATACCCGGTGTTCGAGAAAAAATTTGGCGTGAATTATTCATCGCTAAATTAGCCTGCAAGTTATCTAGTACGATGACTTCGTTCTTTTTTCCCGCCGTAATGGTGTAATCGTTCACCTGCGGTAAAAATGTATTCCCTTTTACACCTGATTGTGCGAAGACAGAAACACCTTGAAGTTCTGTCACATCGCTTAAAGAAATGTTTGCTTCGCGCTGTTCACCTTCTTTTAACGTGACTTCAACTAGGCTAGGTTTGTAACCTACAAAACTCACTTTGATCGTATACTGACCTGGCTTCAGCCCTTTTAAGACATAGTTGCCTTTTGCATTACTTTCTACTCCGCGAACCGTACCTACTAGTGAAATTGAGGCGCCCGGAAGCGGCTCTTTTGTCTCAGATGTAATCTGCCCTGAAATAGCCCCTAATTGTGCAATCGAAGAGAAATGGATTAGGAATAAGAGAGCTAAGAGGCTTTTTTTCATTCAGATTTTATTTAGACTAATTTTAAATAGAGTGCAAATGTAGAGAAGGGATGCGAATTCTACAACACTATTTAGAATTATTTTAAATAAGATTTTTTAATGGGCTGATTCTCCGTGGTTTTGTGGAATTAGGTAATTTTGGACTTATACATTTAGGTTCATGAAACGACTTTTATTTTTATTATTTGGCTATATCCCTCTTGTTCAGGCACAAGATGTATTGTTAAAACAGCTTTCTGAAAACACTTTTATCCACACTTCTTTTTTACAGACGAATGATTTTGGGCATGTGCCTTGTAATGGTTTAGTCGTTAGGAATGGATCCCAAGCCCTTATTTTCGATACGCCCACCGATAATCAAAGCGCTAAACAATTGATTCGTTTAGTGCAGGACTCCCTGCATTGTACAATTGTAGCCGTTATCCCAACTCACTTTCATACCGATTGCTTAGGAGGTCTTCAGGCTTTTCACGAGGCAGGAATAATGTCCTATGCTAATCAATTAACGTTAGAATTTGCTAAAAAGAGTGGAGTAGAAGTTCCTAAAAAGGGTTTTCGTAATTCTTTAACTTTAGTCGTGGGACGCGAAAAAGTTTTAATTAAGTTTCTGGGCCAAGGCCATACTCGGGATAATGTGGTTGGGTATTTTCCCAGCGAGCAGGTGTTGTTTGGAGGTTGTTTAATTAAAGAATTAGGAGCATCGAAAGGGTATTTGGGCGATGCTAATGTGAAGGAATGGGCTTCGACAGTGAATCAAGTGAAAAAAGCATTTCGGCAGGTAAAAATTGTCGTGCCCGGTCATGGTGAGGCCGGAGACTCTCGTTTATTAGATTACACACAGCAGTTATTCACGAAACAATTCTAAGCGTATCTAGTTTATAGCTTGAAAAACAGCTAATTACATGGAAATGAATCGCGAAGAGTTCTTAAACAGATTATCCGGAGGCCTTGCGGCTACTTGTGTGGCTTGCCTAGCTGCCGCTTGTTCTCAAGACGAGCCAGTGACGCCTGGCAATGGCCCGATAGTGCCTCTATCCGGTTTGACGGTGAATCTAGCTACTGAGATTAGAAATGTGAATGAATTTATTGCCAAAAATGGGGCCATCGTCATTCGCACGGCGACGGGAAATACGGCGGCTAGCTTTTTGGCATTCTCCTCTTCATGTCCTCATGCAGGAGCCACGGTGGAATACAACAGCTCAACGTCCTCTTTCTTCTGTGCAGCCCACGGGTCATCATTTAGTTCCAATGGATCCTTAGTTCAAGGGCCCGCAACA
>CAJCBY010000144.1 GCA_903960725.1 uncultured Cytophagaceae bacterium
CCCCAGCGAAAGCTGGTGGATGCGGCAGTCTAGTGGGTGGTATAGCTAAACAACTTTTAAAAGATTCGGAGTTTATCCTCGACTAGATCGGGGACGGAGATGACATAGTGGAGGCTGTTTCTGTCATTCCCGCGCAAGCGCACTACTGTCCGGAATAAAGAAACCATAAATTGGAACATTTCTTTACCCCCCCATAAATGGCATGCATTTCTGCCGAGAAACGTAAGTTTGCTTGGGGGGACTTAGTATCCTCTCAACCAAGTTCATCAGGTGAGCCTTGATAAAGGTTATTACCTCAAACAATGTGCTCTTAGGTCGTGATAACCCTTGATAAAGCATCAACAGTACATAGGCTATAAGCGCTGTATATATTTGGATTAATACCGCATTCTTACTTTCGCCAATAAATTTTTTAAGCTTCACATTCTGCTTTAAAAACTTGAACAGCAGCTCTATAGCCCAGCGCTTTTTATAACACTCTGCAATTTCATCTGTGCTTAAGTGTATGGCATTTGTAACTACTGCCAAATGTCTACCGGGTTTTGATGGATGGGGCACATGTATCAAACGTAATGGAATACCTACGCATTCATTCTTTTTTCCACCACGGGGCGAACGATTACTCAGCATAATTGTCTGATCTTTTAAATCATGATTTTGATTATTATCTGATACTACTGTATAAGCGGCATTTTGCTTCAAACGAGTAACAAAATAAGCACCATCGTTGTGGATTTGCGCCCACCAATTGTAGTCGCAGTACCCTTTATCCATGATATAAAAATCTCCTGGGATAATCTGGATACTCTTACCCACGGTTACATCATTAACGTTGGCTTCCGAGGTTTCAGCAAACCATAGATGAGAACTTTCGTGTTCAATGCCGACATGAACCTTGAGGCCATGACAGCGTAAAGTAGAGTTAGTTTGCGTCCACCCAGATCCTCGCCCTTTTAAATTGATACATGTTGAGTCAAGTATTTTAAGCGATCCCAGTTGACGCTTAATTTGCCGTTTGGGTATAAGGGCTAGCATTTTTTGAAAAATCTGCTCAAATACTCCAGCATTTCTGGTTTGATTAGCGTCACTTAAAGTTGCACGTTTAATAGAGATGTTACCTAGGTGATATAAGCTAGAGCAATAAGAGCCGAGGCTTTGCTCTAAGGTTCTTAAAGAATTTACACCACTAAAATGCACGTAGAGCATAGAAACTAAGTGGTGCCAGGTTTTGAATTTGTTTTTTAGGCCGTCACTATGGTATTCAAGAGCGGCTTCCGACACGAAATTGCGAGGAATAAGTTTCAAAAGTTCTGAAAATAAAGTAGGTTTGTACATGAGGCCTATCTTGGTAAGAATTGAAGTTTTGGTATACATCAACTCTAGCAAATAAAGGCCTCTCCTCCCATACAGAACTTCGCGCAACTTTATTCCGGACAGTAGTGCAAGATTGCTTGAATGATAAAACCGTATTATCTGTGCTAGATCCTTCGGTGATTGCTGAAATCAAAGAATCTATAGATCAGCACGCATCTTTATTTCCCAATAGTGATGAGAAGCATCTTGTTCACGGTGACTTTGATCCGGCCAATATTTTGGTAGATAAAATTAACGGCTCTTGGGTTGTGACCGGCATTTTGGACTGGGAATTTGCTTTTTCTGGGTCTTGCCTTTGGGATGTGGCTAACATGCTCAGATACGCCCATAAAATGCCGCCTGAATTCCAGAACTCATTTATAGATGCCTTGCAAAAAAATGGTATTAAATTACCCGCTCATTGGCGCACAACTACACATTTATTGAATTTATCAGTTCAACCTTCTGTAAACGAAGTTCTATAGTATCCAGATCTCGGTATCCTATACTCACGATGACAGTAATAAAGTGTCCGATTCTTTTTATAACACTGTTCTAAATTGTGTACAAGTATTATTTTTTTAATGATTTCAAAAAATTTGTTGTATAAAGCTAATTTTTATTTCTTTAACAATATTTGATATTTTTTACTGTTTTTATAAATATATATTTTTAAGTTGATAAACAAACACCAATTAAAAATAATTGAAAAAATAATATTTAGCAATGGCTTATAAATATACAATTATATTGTTAAATATATAGACTATACAAATTCAATCACTTAATAATGTCTTATTTACCAAATAAAAAGGAAAATATAGCTATATTCAGCCACAATGGAAAAAAGAGAGCTACTTGCTGTTTCGACAAATTTGTTCGTATTTGGAACACCGGCACAGGTACCGTGACACTGGCCAATACTCTAAGTGGTCATTCCTCAATGGTCAGGTCGGTGGCGTTTAGTCGCGATGGTCATTGGATCGTGACTGGCTCTAACGATAAATTAATTCGTGTTTGGAACGCATTGACGGGGGCG
>CAJCBY010000145.1 GCA_903960725.1 uncultured Cytophagaceae bacterium
CCCTTTAATTAGGGAATCTATTGGTAAAAAATTATTTAACGTACATGAAAATCAAACTAACCTTTCTCTTACTAGTGTTACCTCTTTTTGTTTTTGGCCAAAATCAAGCCAAGGACGAAGACCAAATCAAAGCCGTCGTTTTAAAAACCTTTTCTGCGATGAAAGCCGTGGATTCTGTAGCCTTGAAATCTTGTTTCACGAGCACCGCTTTATTACAAATTAGTCAGATGAGGCCGGAAGGAGCTAGTGTAAGAGACCTACCTGTATCGAAATTTGTCCAAAGTGTTTTGTCTAGAAAACCCGGTGAAATGGATGAGCGCGTACTTTCTTGGGGTCCTATCTTGATAGATCATGAAATTGCGACCGCCTGGGTTCCCTATGAATTTTATCTAAATGGGAAGTTCTCTCACAAGGGCGTGGATGTTTTTTTACTCGTAAAAACGGGCAATGAATTCAAAATTCAGACGCTCTTATACAACATGCAGAAGTAGCCCCCATGAAAAAAATCCTCTTTGTTTTACTAGCGTTTGCCGCGTGGAATGTTTCGGCTCAGAAGGGAGTCTATTATCCGTCTGCCAAAAATTGGGAGCATAAGTCGCCCGCTTTTTTCAACATCGATACCAATAAAGTAAATGATGCGGTGAATTTTGCCATCGCACATGAAACAACACAGCCTAAGAATTTGTGGCTTTCTCAGGCTATGCAATTTGGTAAAGAACCCTTTTCTGACCCGATTGGCCCTATGGCGGATCGCGGTCCGTCGGCTGGAATCATCATTTACAAGGGATATATTATTGCGGAATGGGGAAACCCGTCATCAGTAGAGATGGCGCATAGTGTGACGAAAAGTATGGTTTCCTCTGTGGTGGGTCTCGCGTATGATAAGGGATTAATTAGTGCTTTAGATGACAAAGTGTTTAGCTATTTGCCGCCTATTGAGGAAGCGAATGCAGAGGCCCAGTTAAATGAAAATCCGATCGCTAAAAAATCATTTATTTATCCATTCGAAACGGAGCATAATAGAAAAATTAGTTGGGATCATTTGTTGAGACAAACGAGCGATTGGGAAGGGGTATTGTGGGGCAAGCCGGATTGGGCGGATCGGCCTTCGGATAAAGTAGCCGAATGGACCACTAGAAAGCGATTTGAACCAGGAACGGTATATAAATACAACGATACGCGAGTGAATGCGTTGGCCTTGGCGGCGACCTTGGTTTGGCGTAAACCCTTACCAGAAGTGTTGCGCGAAAATGTGATGAATCCTATCGGTGCCTCTAATACCTGGGCCTGGACCGGTTATAAAAATGCGTGGATTGTAGTAGATGGGAAAATGGTGCAATCGGTGAGTGGGGGAGGACATTTTGGGGGAGGAATGTTTATTAATGCGTATGATATGGGCAGATTAGGCTTATTGACTCTGCGTAAAGGCAACTGGAGTGGTAAGCAAATTTTATCAGAAGACTGGATTCGTAAAGCGACCACGCCCACTACTGCAAATACGGGTTATGGCTTTATGAATTACTTTTTAAATACAGATCGTAAGCTGTATCCTTCCGCTCCTGCCACTGCTTACGCACACATTGGAAATGGGACGAATGCTATCTATGTGGATCAGGAGAATGATTTAGTAGCCGTGGTACGTTGGATTGATGATAAATCGATAGATGGTTTTCTCCAAAGACTGTTAGGGGCATTACCGGCAAAGAAGTAGCCTTAATCCGCGCTACTTCAACACGTGAAACGCCAGCACATTCTGCACGTCGTATACGTTCACTGATTTATTAAATTGCTTTCTGATGCTGGGTTGCGCTTCACCGGAGATCCAAATCTTTAATTCTGCATCAAGGTCAAATGTTCCGGCTGTTTCGATGCTGAAGCGCGAGATGCTTTTGTAATTAATGGATTTGTATTCCGTTTTGGATCCTGTAAGTCCTTGTTTATCTACTAAAATAAGGCGCTTAGAAGTAAAGATGAAGGTGTCTCTGATGAGTTTGAA
>CAJCBY010000146.1 GCA_903960725.1 uncultured Cytophagaceae bacterium
AACCGAATGGAGATAATTTGATCACTCATATTCTCAAATTTAGTTGTTTATTTGAACAATTAAAGCGCATACAGGGTTTAAAAGACATGAATAAAAAGGGATTTTATTTTAAGGAGTTTGAGGAGAAAAGTATCTCCCCTTTTGATAAGCTTTTCGGTATTTTCAAGGAATTAATTACACATACGTCGGGGGATTTTGATGAGGCAATCGAATGGTTGCGCGAATTAGACAAGGAATACGAGCTGACGGATGAGAATTACACCATTGAGGATTTCATTGAGGATTTAAAGGCCAAAGGGTATATCCGCGAGGAAATCGATGAGAATGGCGGTTCAGGGATGGGGATTACGGCCAAAACAGAGCGGGCCATTCGACAGACAGCGCTAGAGAATATTTTCGGAAACTTAAATAAAAGTGGATCTGGGAATCACAAGACTAAGGCATCTGGTCAGGGAGATGAAATGACAGGGGAATTTAGATCCTATCATTTTGGCGATAGTCTCGAGAAAATATCTCTTACAGAGAGTTTGAAAAATGCCCAAATTAATCACGGTATAGGCGAATTCGAATTAACGGAAGAGGATTTAGTGGTGGAGGATTCGCAGTTCAAATCGCAGATGAGCACGGTTTTAATGATTGACATCAGCCACTCGATGATTTTGTATGGCGAGGATCGGATTACGCCGGCAAAGAAGGTGGCGATGGCTTTGGCTGAACTGATTACAACCCGCTATCCAAAAGATACGATCGACATTCTGGTCTTCGGAAACGATGCCTGGAGTATTTCCATCAAAGATATCCCTTATTTAAAAGTGGGGCCATACCACACGAATACGGTGGCTGGGCTGCAATTAGCGATGGATATTCTGCGCCGAAAAAGAAATACCAACAAACAGATATTTATGATTACCGACGGAAAACCGAGCTGTGTTCGGGAAAAAGACGGCACCTATTACATGAATAGCAATGGCTTGGATCCTTATGTAACGGAGAAATGTTACACGCAGGCGGCTCAGGCGCGCAAATTACATATACCGATTACCACGTTTATGATTGCTAGGGACTCCTACCTGCAACAATTTGTGGACAAATTTACTGAAGCAAACCAAGGAAAGGCCTTTTACACGGGCTTGAAGGGCTTAGGGGAAATGATTTTCCAAGATTACGAAACGAATAGAAAGAAAAGACTCAAATAAGATGATCAACAATTTAGGCGAATTAAAGGCCTCAGGCTACATAAGCAAATCGATTAAAGACGAGTTAAGAGACAACTTGATTCAGCACATGGAAGCGGGAACGACCGTTTTCGATGGCGTTCACGGTTTTGAAAACTCGGTTATTCCAGAATTAGAGCGCGCAATCTTGTCTCGCCACAATATCAATTTATTGGGTTTAAGAGGTCAGGCGAAAACACGTTTAGCTCGTTTAATGGTTAATCTATTAGACGAATACATCCCCTACGTGGCTGGTTCGGAGATTAATGATGATCCTTTAGCACCTATTTCTAGATTCGCTATTGATTTAATCGCTGCACAAGGAGATGCGACACCCATCGCATGGCTACATCGTTCGGATCGCTTTGCGGAGAAATTAGCAACTCCTGATGTGACGGTAGCCGATTTAATCGGTGATGTGGATCCGATCAAAGCTGCAAATTTGAAATTATCGTATGCCGATGACCGCGTGATTCACTTTGGGATGATTCCAAGAGCGAATCGCTGCATCTTTGTGATTAACGAGATTCCTGATTTGCAAGCGCGAATTCAGGTGGCCTTATTCAACATTTTACAAGAGGGTGATATCCAAATCCGTGGTTTCAAATTGCGTTTACCGCTAGATCTTCAATTCATCTTCACGGCGAATCCAGAAGATTATACGAATAGAGGAAGCATTGTGACGCCTTTGAAAGACCGTATTGGTTCTCAAATTTTGACCCATTATCCTGAAAC
>CAJCBY010000147.1 GCA_903960725.1 uncultured Cytophagaceae bacterium
GGTTCGAAAGGATGAAACGTAAAGCCATTTCAGGCAAATCCATTCCTTCAGGAACTAGTGGTTTCAACGCATTCGCGTGATCCACACTCGAAATCAAATTCTCTGGAACGAAATACGTCGAACGCCAATCATTTGCCGGGAATGTCGTTTCATAGGTCATCAACCCTGTCAAACTTCCCTCATCAAAAGGTACGCGAGCAATCACTCCCACATCTAATTTCTTACACAAAGGAAATAATTGGTCTTCTGGATTTTGGTCAAAAATATTATAAATCACCTGAACAGAAGAAATCAGTCCGGTTTCCAAAGTCTGCAGGCAATTGTTTGGCTCCCAACGGTTCACCGAAACTCCCCAATGAGCGACTTTCCCCTCTTTCGTTAATTTCTCCACAGCCATCTTCCACTCATCACGATCCGCCCACGCATCTTCCCACACATGGAACTGTTGCAAATCGATTTGCTCCACCTTCAGATTACGCAGACTTTTCTCCGTGTACTCCACAATATGTGCAGCTGGGAAACAGTCTTCTATTTTAAAATGAGACTGGGAAGGCCAGGTAAAGTTTTTGGGCGGGATCTTCGTCGCAGCATATAAGGTAGTTTCTTTATGACGTCTCAAAAGACCTCCCAAGATTTCCTCACTCTTACCTTCTGCATATCCCCAGGCAGTGTCAAAAAAATTACACCCTAGCTCGACCGAACGGTCCAAAGATTTATTTACTTCCTCAATATCAGATCCGGTCCATCCGGCTAATCCCCACATTCCATACCCCACTTCACTCACTTGCCAGTTCGTCCGGCCAAATCGTCTTGTCTTCATAGCGTTTAGTTTATGTTCAAAATTAATAAAAATCCCGTAATGCTTGCCCCGTATACTACGTGAAAGACCAAATAAAGACGCTATTTTAATATGCTTTTAAGCGTATTATAACTGAAAAGTATATGTAATCTATCATTTATCAACCGGTTAATAAACGATTATAATGCAAAAATAGTCAATAACGCAAATAACCTAATTATAAATCTTCAAGGAGTCAATAGGACCTAAATTTGTTAAAACATCTGTTCTGACCTATGACTATCAATATTACAAAAGAACAAAGCTGTACGCTTACTTTGGGGGACCAAAGCGTTTGCGTCAAAGACATTCTACGATTAGAGGGAGAAGGGAATTATTCTAAATTCCACATGAACGATGGGAGTAAAATTGTTTCGTGTCGCACACTAAAATATTTCGAACCTTTCTTACTTGAGCGCGGCTTCATTCGCCCATCTAAGTCGGCTATTGTCAATGTCAATGCTATCCAGGCAATTGATTTTAATATCCAAAAAAGCATTCGCTTAAATAACGAGATTCAAATCCCTATTTCGCGTAGACAGATCAAGCCGTTGAAGGATTTGATGAAGGGGATGGCGTAGTCGTCGCTCCGCGGCGAGTCAATGCTTCGCATTTTAGTCGCCTTCGGCTTAGTCGATGCTTCGCATCTTAGTCGCGACTACGTCGCTTAGTCATCGCTACGCGATTTAGTCAAACAACGACTTCAGGCGCTCTAAACACTATATAGGTAAAATAACGTCAAGGTACTCAGAGGCGTTTCCAGGTATTGACACATTCTGTCAAGAATCTAAATTCAAATTCCAAAGAGCAAAGTTCAAATTCCAAAGAGCAAAGTTCAAAGAGCTGATTCAAAGTTCAAAGAGCAAAGTTCAAAGCAAAAAGGCGTCTCCCTCCGGACTCATTCCCTCCGGACTATCGACTGCCCACTGACTACTGACTACCGGATACTGACTACTGAATTGGCACATGCACCAACTTCTTCGTCTCGAAAAAGTCTTCCTTGAAACTTTTGGAAAGATGATAGACCTTGTGCTTTCGGCCAAGTTCCTGTAATTCTTCTTGTAAATCGCCGCCCTTTAGGCAAAGCAATCCATTCTTAACGTCGTGGTAGCTGTTCAAGCTAATCTTGTTTTTCACCCAGCCGAAGAAGGGCAATAGGCGCGTGACTGCGCGGGAAACGACAAATTCAAACTCGCCATCGACGTCTTCGGCGCGGCCGTGAGTGGCTTGTACATTCTTTAATCCGAGGGCATCTGCGACGCCTTGAACGACTTTGATCTTCTTACCGATGCTGTCCACTAAATGGAAGTTTACTTCTGGGAATAGGATGGCTAGGGGAATGCCGGGGAATCCGCCGCCGGTGCCTACGTCTAAGATTTCGGTGCCTGGCTTGAAGTCGATGACTTTTGCAATGGCTAAGGAGTGAAGGACGTGGTGCAGCATCAAATTATCGATGTCTTTGCGAGAGATGACATTGATTTTTTCGTTCCATTCCGCGTAGAGGGGAAATAGTTGCTCGAATTGAGCTTGTTGGTGCTCGGTGATGGAAGGGAAATAGTGTTTGATGATGGCTGCTTTCATATTATTTTTTTTTTCTGCGCGCCTTCTTTGCTTCAGCTAGTAATTTCTTTGCTTCGGTGTATTGAGCGGACTTCTTATCTGCGTGTTCTAAAACTTCCTTACAGTAATCGACTGCTTGGTCATAATTCTGTTGGTGGTTTGAAATGCGGGCTAGGCCCAGTAAGGAGGCCCAATAGTAGCCTGAATCGGTGGCGTCGGTGGCTTTGGTAAACTCCATGCATTGCTTGAAATAGGTCGCCGCTTCCGCGTAGTTTCTGTGTACGTAGAGGGCGTAGTATCCCAAAATATAGCTAGCATAGCGCCCAGAGGTGCCTTCGTAACCTACTTGACGTTGTTCGACTCTGCGAAGAATCTCTTTGGACAACGTACTGGCTTCTTCCATGTTTCCGCTCATGTAAGCAGAGCGTGCGTAGTAGCGGTGGAAATAGGGGTTGTCTGGAAAGCTTTCCGAGGTGTATTTGGCCATACCGTACGCTTTCTCATTCATGTTTTCGATGCCGTAAATCTGCAATAAGAAATAACGGGCTTCAGTACGGGTATAGAAGGCTTGGTAGCTGACTTTTTCGAGTTGGGCAATTCCTTGGGTTTTGTTTGCTTTCGGGAAAAGCCACAAAACGGGTCTTAGTAAGGGGAAGTTCTGCTTGATGAAGAAGTAATAGTAATTGTAAAGGCCGTCGCCGAACATCAATTCTGGGCTGAAGTCAGCAAAGTTGCGGGAATACTCGAGGTATTTTAACGCGTTTTTGGCGGCCAAAGTGGCGCGGGTCCAGTGCTTGCGTTCTGCATGGAGACGTCCTTTAAAGGCGTAAGCGGCGGCCATGAAGAAGGCTGCTTCGGGGTTTTCGGTGTCGTCGTAGATTTTCTCGGCTTTGGAAATACTCTTGTCCATGTATTCAATCAATCGATCGTCATAGACTTCGCTTTTCGTGTTAGGCACGATTTTCCACCACTGCATAAGTCCTAACAGAAAATCAGGTAGCGGGTGGTCTGGGTACTTAATCTTTAAATAATTGAATTCGCGTTCAGCTTCCGGGAAATGGAAGTTATACATCTGGTTGATGGCCACGGTGGCCTCGGTCTGAACTTCGGTGGTGAGTAACAGCATTCCTTTGGAACGCTCCTTCTCCGCCTCATCCGCCTTCTTCCACCATTGTGCGTTCGAGTCGAAAGCGGGTAGAAGAAGGCCGAAAATTAAGGCTACAATACTAAGATGATATCTCAATTTGATCTCCATTTTGGTTTAAGAATTTAAATTCTGTTATGCCAAATGAGGAATCTTCCATGATCGTAATCCAGGTCTTGTATTTCAAGAACCAGTTCATACGAATAGAAGGGAAACCTTTTGTGAAATAAGCGCTCAAGAAGGGGTGCACTAAAATGGTCAACTTCTTCTCGTTTTGCTTCGTCAACAAATGTTCCAAATGCTGTTCTACAATGTCAGATACCGCAATACTCGCCGTGATACTTCCTGTTCCGCCGCAGCTAGGACAGGTTTCGTGCGTGGCTACGTTCATCTCTGGACGCACACGCTGACGGGTAATTTGCATCAAGCCAAACTTCGTTAACGGCAAAATGGTGTATTTCGAACGATCTCCACGCATTTCATCGCGCATGATGTCCTGAATTAACTTGCGGTTTTCGGCCTTCTTCATATCAATGAAGTCGATCACGATAATTCCGCCCATATCGCGTAAACGCAATTGGCGAGCTACTTCTTTCGCAGCTTCCCGGTTCACACTTAAGGCGGTTGCTTCCTGATCATCCTCTGAATTCGATTTATTTCCCGAATTCACGTCAATCACGTGCAATGCTTCCGTGTGTTCCACGATTAAATAACCTCCACCAGGCAAAGAAACCGAACGGCCAAAAAGCATTTTCAATTGCTTTTCAATGCCTAATTGCTCGAATAACTTGGTTTTGCTTTGGTGTAACTTAACAATCTTCTCCTTTTCAGGAGCGACATTGTGTACATAGCCTTTTGCCTCATTGTACAATTCTGGTGTATCAACGATGACATTATCGAAATCATTGTTCAATAGGTCGCGTAACATCGAAGTAGCGCGGCTCATTTCACCAATAATACGATCTCCAGCTTTCGCATCGACTAATTTCACTAAACCCTCTTCCCATTTCGCAATGGAATCTTTTAGGTCGCGCTCCATTTCTTCCACTGCTTTGCCTTCCGCTACGGTACGTACAATTACGCCATAATTCTTTGGCTTAATTGAGTTCATTAGCTTTTGGAGGCGATTGCGTTCTGCTTTCGACGTGATCTTTTTCGAGATATTCACACCGTTCGCAAAGGGAACTAAAACAAGGAAACGACCTGCGATAGAAATATCGCAAGATAAACGAGGGCCCTTAGTGGAAATAGGCTCTTTAACGACTTGAACTAAAGCTAAATGTCCTTTTTGAACGGCTTTCTCGATCTTCCCTAATTTATCAATTTCGGGCTCGAGCTTGAAGTTCTCTAAGCGAATAACTTTCGTTTTTTTCGTCATTACCTCCCGCGTAAACTTCTGCAGGGTAGGTAAATTAGGTCCTAGGTCATGGTAATGCAAAAAGGCATCTTTCTCATAACCGATGTCAATAAAAGCGGCGTTCAGTCCAGAAACCAATTTTTTAACCGTTCCGAGGTAAATATCCCCTACGGAAAACTGAGGTTCTGACTGTTCAATATGGTACTCTACAATCCTTTTGTCATGCAAAAGGGCGATCCGATCCCCCTTGGGAGTCGAATTAATGATTAATTCATTGCTCACAATTTATGTCGAGAAGAAGGGTGCAAGGCTTTGTAGCCTAGATAGTCTAAATATACAGGAATTTAAACGCCAAAAACAGGCTATTTCGAAAAATGCCTGTTCCTGCGTTACCTAAATTCAAATCCCAAAATGGAAAATGGATTTATGAAGACTATTTCTTCTTGTGACGATTCTTGCGAAGACGCTTCTTTCTTTTGTGAGTAGAGATCTTGTGACGTTTTCTTTTTTTACCGCAAGGCATAATGTTAAGAATTAATGTGTAAATACTATACGAAGTTGACTTTCAACCTCAATGATCCTGCATTTCTGCAAGCAACTCTTTCGCGGCTTTCTGCTCCTGTGCATCCTTAGATTGCTCTAAAACACGCTTCAAGACCTTCTGCGCCTCTTCTTTTTTATCTAACTGGGCTAAACAAAAACCGAGATTTAACGCGGCTTTATGGTTATTCGGCTCCAGCTTCAATATCTGGGTGAATCGTTCTTGGCCTTTGCCAAACTGATTCGATTTAATCGATAATATCCCTAAATTAAACAGCGCTGGCACAAA
>CAJCBY010000148.1 GCA_903960725.1 uncultured Cytophagaceae bacterium
ATACACGCTTAAGGGACGGGCCATGTTATCTCAAATACTCGAGAGAGCTATTGCTCATCCTGCTTACTTTGCGAATTGGTTACGAATTTATTCGGAGTGGATTGAACATCCAAAAGCGCTATTAAAATGTGGTGTTTCTGTTGATGAGATTGAAAAATTTGAATGGTGTATAGATAAAGATCAACTGGTAATAATACCTTCAGATGAAATCACAGGATATTTACTTTGTGTAGGAGATTATTGTTTTGCGCCTGTGACAACTTTACAGGAGGTGGATAAACAATTAGCCGAACTTATTTAATTCGTTCTGGATTCTCAGTGACAAAAGCGCCCCAGCCTTTCTTCGTTCCTTTGAGTGTAGAACTGATGTTTTTATTGTGAAAATGATGGCAAATGGCGATTCCAAGTGCATCAGTAGCATCATGCATTTTGGCATCTAATTTGATATTTCCTATAATCTCCACCATTTTAGCTACTTGTTCTTTCGATGCATTCCCATTCCCTGTTACAGATTGTTTGATCTTTTTAGGTTCGTATTCCGCAATCGGAATTGATTTAGAGAAGGCCAAAGACATCACCATCCCTTGCACTCGACCTAACTTCAGCATCGATTGAATATTTTTGCCAAAGAAAGGGGATTCAATGGCTATCTCATCAGGTAAAAACTCCTCTAAAATTCCCAAAACCCGTTCGTGAATCTTTAAAAACTTAGCTCCCTGCGTAGTATATTTAGTCAAATTCAAAACTCCATACTGCAACACCGTTACCTTGTCGTTATTGATACGCAATAAGCCGTAACCGAGGAAACGCGTTCCCGGATCGATTCCTAAGATTATTTTTTCTGAAGAGGATGTGCTAATTTGCGTCATTAATGCTCCGTATGTTTATTCATCAAATTCCGTCGTTCATTCCGTCTTTTTTTCCCCGTTTTACGTGGTCAAAAGCAGCTGATCGTCAAATTTATTTAACCTTTGATGATGGACCAACTCCTGAAATTACAGATTTTGTCCTAGAATGTTTAGCTGAATACAATGCAAAGGCGACATTTTTTTGCATTGGCAAGAATGTAGTGGATAATACAGCTATTATACGTCGCATTCAGTCAGCTGGACATAGCATAGGTAATCATACCATGAACCATAGTAATGCTTGGAAAATGGATTTCACGTCTTTTATAGAAGATGTGAAGAAATGTGAGGACGTTTTTGTTCAGCAACAAATTAAATCCATTGGATTTAGACCTCCTTATGGACGAATTACACGTAAAATGTACCGTGAAATGGATGATATCATTTTATGGTCAGTATTAACTGGGGATTATAATGCTTCATTAAAATCGGACGAAATACTCGAGGCTGTTATTCCCCTATTAAAACCTGGAGCTATCGTCGTAATGCATGATAGTGTCAAAGCTTTTCCGCATTTACAAGTAATCTTACCTGCTATTTTAGCCTATTGCAAAGAACATAATTTAGTTTTATCGGCCCTATGATTGATACCCACGCACACTTGTATGATGTTCATTTTCAAGAAGATATGCCTTTTCACTTAAAGGAGATTCAGGAGGCTGGTGTAACGGAAGTATGGTTGCCTAATTGTGATTCGGAATCATGGGTGGATTTAAAGAAATTAAGTGATAATTACCCTGAATTCGTTCTTCCAATGATCGGATTACATCCTACTTATGTAAAAGAAAATTACGTAGATGAGTTAGCCATCTTAAAGTCGGAATTAGCAAAAACAAAAGTTGTAGCAATCGGTGAAATAGGACTAGACTATTATTGGGATACCACCTTTGCAGAACAACAAATGGATGCTTTTAAGCAACAATGTCATTGGGCGCTCGATCTAGGCTTATGGGTTGATATCCATTGCAGAAAGGCCTATGCGGATTTGATCAAAACGCTTAAATTGCCTGAATTTACTAATTTAGGTGGGGTAGTTCATTGTTTTTCAGGGGATGCTAGAGAAGCAAAAGTGTTAACAGATTTAGGTTTTTATCTAGGAATTGGTGGTGTGATTACTTATAATAATACAACCCTATTTCAAGATATTAAGGATATTCCACTCAGTCGAATCGTATTAGAAACTGATGCCCCCTATTTAAGTCCAGTACCCTTGAGAGGAAAGCCTAATTCTCCTAAAAACATCCCGATCATTGCCCAAAAATTAGCTGATTTATATGCGGTATCGGTTGAAGACTTAGTTCACCAGACAACGTTAAATGCACAACATTTAAAGGCTATCTCAGGTTATTAATCAAACCTTTCATTTGTTCATCCCAGTCAAGAATAGCCCTTTTTAGTCGCAGAACTACAGTTTTGGAGGAATCTTTAAATTTTATCCAAGAGCCTTGAAATACCAATCGTCCATTCTCCATGATACCTACGGTATGGC
>CAJCBY010000149.1 GCA_903960725.1 uncultured Cytophagaceae bacterium
AGTTATTGGACGGAGTACATCGGGAACGAGGCTATTTTCTCACCTCGCTTTGCTATCCTGCGAAAATTAGGTGATCACCAGAGTATTGTTGCCAAAGTGGCTCACGGATTCTCCCCTCCCAGCATCAGTGAATTACGTCCCTCATCAGGAGAAGTAAATCGCACATTAAAAGCTGAAAAAGGCTGGAACCACGAGATTACCTACCGAGGAAAATACCAGAAATTTAATTGGGATCTGAGCATATATCAGTTTAATCTGGACGAAACCATTGTGGTGCGAAGAGCTGCGGATGGATCAGACTTTTTTACAAACGCAGGTTCCACGACCCAACAAGGTCTAGAATTAAGCTCTACTTGGATGATTAGTCCGACCCTCTCACTAGAACAATCCCATACCTGGCAAAATTTTCGATTCGCGAATGGAAATTTCTTAACGGGAACAGCCCCCTACCAACAGGCGACGACCTTGTTTTGGCGACATCCCTCCGGTTTGAATCTGACACAAAATTTCCAATTTATGGATTATCAATTTCTGAATGATGCGAATACGGAACAAATGGGCTCGTACCGACTTTGGAATACAAAAATTAGCTATGCTAGGAAAAGATGGACTTTTTGGGCTGCCGCAGATAACGTGGGAAATGAGAGCTTCTCCTTAGGACCGGATTTAAACGCAGCAGGAGGTCGTTTTTACAACCCAGCTCCCGGCCGAAATTACCACATAGGACTTCAACTTAACCTAGCTTACTCGCGTTAAGGCGCTCCATTAATTCCCCTATATAAGATTCACTTACGGTAATCTCGAAATGACCCATTTTTATGCGGTGTTGTTTAATCGATTCAATTTTGGCCAAATTCACAATGTAAGATTTGTGCACCCGCATGAAACCATGCGGAATCACTTTCGCCTCCACACTTTTCATCGTCTGCTTCGTTAAAATGGGATGTCTTTCGCCCTCTATATAGATTTTAACATAATCTTTCAGCCCTTCAATATGGGTAATTTGGGGAATAGAAATACGAACAAGCGAATATTCTACGTTAACAAAAAAGAAATCCTCTTTCGTTTGCGTATCGGATTTTGGCAAAAAAAGCGCATAGGCTTTATTCGCACTCAATAAAAAACGATCCAAGCTTACGGGCTTCATTAGATAATCCACCGCATCTAAATTATAACTCTCCACTGCGTAATTAGCGTAAGCCGTCACAAAAATCACCAACGGCTTGTGAGTCAACGTCGTTAAAAAAGACGTGCCTAATAATCCAGGCATTTGTATATCTAAAAACAAGAGATCCACTCGCTCTTTTTTCAATACCTCTGTCGCTTCAAAAGCATTCGAACAAGACCCCACCAGATGCAAGAAGGGTATTTGTTTGATATTCTCCTCTAACAATTTTCGGCCCATTACTTCGTCGTCTACGACTACGCAATTCATCTTTACCATCTTATTTCAAGGTTAACTTTAGATCAATAGAAAAATTCACATCGTCTTCAACAATCGTTAGAACGTGTTTTTTAGGATATAATAATTCCAAACGCCTCTTCACATTCTTCAACCCAATCCCAGAACTCACATCCTTAAATACTTGGTCTTCACGCCCTTTTTTATTCAGCACTTTAAAACGCAAACGATCCCCTTCTACCTCCACTTCAACCCGCACAAAAGGTTGATCAACTAAACCGACTCCGTGTTTCACCGCATTCTCCACAAAAGGAATTAACAACATCGGCTCAATCATCTGACCTGTGGGTGCTCCTTGTAATTGGTAATCAAATGTAACACTCCCATCAAAGCGCATCTTTTGCAAATCGATGTAATTTTCTACATACGTAAACTCATTCGCTAAAGGAACCCGAGTTTGATCCGAGTCATACAACATATACCGCATAAGCGAGGAAAGCCGCATTGTCACATCTTCCGCCTGCTTAGATGCCTTCGTCCGAATTAAATAAACAATACTATTTAAAATATTGAAGATAAAATGGGGGCTAATTTGCGAGCGCAAAAAGGCTAATTCTGCCTTTAATTGCTCATTTTTCTGCTCCTCCTTCTGCGCATCTTGCTCTAAGAATTCTAACAAAAGCCCATAAGACGAACCTATAGCCGAGACCATAATCAAAGGAAACACCCCTAGCATCTCAGGTGCCGTTCCTTGCGCATGTTCAGCGCTTAGAAAAAGATAATGCAACAGGGTTTGGAAGAAGAAAAAGGCGAAATTCACCCCTATCAAAAGTCCAAAAAACACCCATACACCCTTTTTCTTAAATACATACGGAATTAAAAGCCACGTAATCACATAAAAAAGTGGCATCACAGTAACCAACTCTACCCAGATGTGCTCAGAAAATTCAGGATTCGGGTGCGGAGAACTATCGTGATTTTGGTGCACAGGACTTAACAATGGCAATCCAATCCACATTCCCCAAAGAAGTAGATTGAACAATACCTGAAAAGTAACTTTCGTTTTCTTGGAACTAAATACCTGAAACATCAAAAATATTTTTTTACAAATCTACCAAATTATAAATCCGTTTTTGCTCGAATTGCCGTAATTTGGCATAAAATTATTACCCATGAAACAGTTATTATTCGTTCTACTACTTGCCTTTCAAGTCCAAGCACAAGAGACCTTAATCAAAATCAAGAAAGATACTTCATCTCAAATGAAGACCCTTTTCCAACTAAAAAAACTCAACTCATTCGGACTATCCCTTCAATCCCAAACCCTTTTAGGCAAGGGCGGACCAGAACGAGGCATGACTTTCCAAATTCACCTAAATAATAAATTGTCCATCGGACTCACCTCTTTTCGTTCCTATCCACGCAAAGATGACCCAAATGGCTATGTACCTGAACCACGAAGACGATTCAATGCATTCACCATTGAGGCAACGCCTGTGGCAAACAAAGTTTTCCATTTGAGCTTCCCTCTTTCCATCGGGCGTATTCAAGAAGATTTTTCTACCAATATGTACCCTCAATCCCTTTATTCTAGCTATGTAATGCCACAACCAATTTGGCAGGATCCCTTTGAATATGGTCCAAAGGCCCTAGGCATCCAACCTGGAATCAACCTAGAGGTAAATATTTTCAAGTATATCAAGGCTTTTGGTGGTGTGAATTACCGCTTCGCAATGGGCGAAGAAAAAACGCCAGGAATGTCGAGAGCAGCGGGAACGCTGGGGGTTAAGGTGGGGGTTTTTGATTATCACAAAAAGTGATAATCAAAAATAAAGCACAAAGAACAAAGCAAAAAGCACAAAGTTGGAATCCGCTGCGCGGATACGTATGTGAAATGTATTTCACGAACTCATAAAAAAGGGGGATCAAATTGATCCCCCTTTTTTAATACAAACTTTATTCTCTGTGCTTTATTCTTTATGCTTTAAAAGGTAGAGAATTTTTGATTTCGTCATTCAAAAATTATCGCGCAGCGCAATTTGGAATGACGAAATTAAAAATTCCTCTCACCGGCCTCCCGTTTACCCAAAAGAACCGCACCCACCATCGCCACAAAGAACAAGATAGATACCAGCTCAAAAGGCAATAAGTACTCAGAATACAAGACTTTACCCAAGGTTTCCACCATACCCGTTTGGGAAACAAAACCCTCCAATGGCGGCGTATTTATGTTGTTTTGACGAACTAAAGCGATCAAAACCACTAAAAGAGAACCAGCGACTACGGAGCCAGCAAGCTTTGTTAAGTTGGATTTTGATTCCGGTTGGTTCTTACGCAAATCGAACATCATGATCACGAAAAGGAATAAAACCATGATCGCTCCGGCGTATACGATGATGTTTACTGCCATCAAGAACTGGGCATTCAAAAGTACGTAGTGACCTGAGATGCAGAAGAAAGTGAACACTAAGTACAATACTGAGTGGATTGGGTTCTTTGCTAAAACGACCATTAGGGCGCTTAGTAAAGTTAAACCTGAAAGAAAATACCAAATATTAGAAATCTCCATATGACTTTATTTCCAGCCCTCACGCAAATAGCGTTGGTCCATTTTTTCAACTAATTTATCTTTCCCGTAAATCACCTCATCGCGGCTATTGAATACAGGAACCATTTGATCATGGCGTAAGAAGATTGCCTCTTTCGGGCAAGCCTCTTCGCAAAGACCGCAGAAAATACAACGAAGCATGTTGATTTCGTATACTTTGGCATACTTCTCTTCGCGATATAATTTCTCTTCACCCTTCTTACGCTCTTCAGCGACCATCGAAATGGCCTCCGCTGGACAAGCTACTGCACAAAGTCCACAAGCTGTGCAACGTTCTGCTCCTTGCTCATCCTTCTTCAAGATGTGCTGACCACGGTAAATAGGGCCTAAATAACGCGTTTGCTCTGGGTAACGAATGGTCACCGGTTTAGAGAAAAAGTGTTTTAACGTCGTCGCCATACCCCCTACAATCGCAGGAAGGTACATGCGTTCCGCTAAAGTCATTTCGCCTTGCTCGACTACCTTCGTTCTATTACTTAATTTCATATCGCTATGCTATTTTTTTCTTCACAAATAATTGATCGTACACCACGATTCCCGCGATGAAAACGACCACTCCACCGATTCCAATCAGAATCTGTTGGTCTAATAAAACGCCTAATCCAGTTACGACGATGTTGAACATGGCTAAGGGAATTAAGCCTGACCAGCCTAAGCCCATTAATTGATCGTAACGGAAACGTGGTAAGGTCCAGCGTACCCACATAAAGATGAATACGAAGGCCAAAGCCTTTCCTATCAATGCACCTGCTCCAATCAACGTCGCTGCAGTCTCACCTAATTGAGCCGTCACAAAATCGATTCCTGGATAATCATACCCACCAAAATAAAGCGTCGCCATCACCGCTCCCGAAATAAACATATTGATGTATTCCGCGAACAAATAGAAACCTAATTTCATCGAAGAGTATTCTGTGTGGTATCCCCCGATTAATTCGGTCTCACACTCAGGTAAGTCAAAAGGAGTACGGTTACACTCCGCAAAGGCACAAATCAAGAAGATAATGAAGCCCATCGGTTGGTACAAAATGTTCCAGTGACCATTTTGTTGCGCCTCTACAATGGCTTTAGTTGAAAGAGAACCCGTCATCATCAAAATAGCAATGATCGAAAGACCCATCGCTAATTCGTAAGAGATATTTTGGGAGGCAGCACGAATCGCGCCTAACAAGGAATACTTGTTATTAGATGCCCAGCCGCCGATTAAGATGCCATATACCCCTAAAGAAACGATACCGAATACCCATAAAATACCAATGTTCACATCGATGCCTTGCAGGTCAAACTCAACGCCACCCAGGGTAATCGTGTCTCCAAAAGGAACCACCGCCGAAGTCATCAACGCCGTCAACATGGACAAACAAGGTCCCATGATGAACAACCATTTGTTTGAGTTAGCCGGAATGAAATCCTCTTTCATAAACATCTTCACCGCATCCGCTAAAGGCTGCAAAATACCAAAAGGACCCGCACGATCTGGACCAATACGGTCTTGCATGAAAGCCGCGATCTTACGCTCGAAATACGTTGAATAAGCTGCGACACCTAAGGTGATCAAGAAGACGACCCCAATGAAGGAAGCTTTGGCAATAAAAACTGAATTAAATAAGTCCATCTATTTCTTTTTAGATTTAGGTAAAGCAGGTTGAATGCCTAAAAAACTACGGTCACGATCGTCATTGATTTGCTTGTAATCACGCGCCGCCTGTAA
>CAJCBY010000150.1 GCA_903960725.1 uncultured Cytophagaceae bacterium
ATGGACGCAACCCGCGCCCGAAACTTTACTAGATTACAAGCCTATTTAGTCTAATGACCCGCCAGCAGCTCTACAGAACAATCTTGATTGCCTGCTCTGCTGGATTTATTTATTTGTGGACGGGTATAGGCTTTACCTGTTTTTTCAAAACACTCACTGGAATTCCTTGTCCCGCTTGCGGAACGACGCGCTTTATCCTGGGAGATTTCACTCATGGAAACCCGCTTGGAATTATCGTAGGGGCAGCCATGTTATTACCCATTCTTGTCATTTTTGACCTATTTACGCGTGGTGATCGGGTATTTCGGATGTATCTTTGGCTAGAGGAAAAATTTCGACAGCCAGTGGTGGCAGTAATTTTGATTGTATTGCTTGTAATAAATTGGGTTTGGTCGATATCTAAGGGATTATAATGTTAAAGAAAGAACGATTTCAGGCGTTTGTGGATCATTTTTCAACGCGATTTCCTGAGGCGGAAACCGAATTGCATTATTCGAACCCCTTCGAATTATTAGTGGCGGTGGTTTTATCTGCCCAATGCACCGATAAGCGCATCAATCAAGTTACTCCTGCCCTTTTCAAACGTTTTCCTGACGCTAAATCTCTCGCAGATTCGAGCGTAGAAGAAATTTTCTCCTATATCCGCTCCGTTTCCTATCCGAATAATAAGGCCAAACACCTGTTAGGTTTAGGCCAAAAAATCACCGACCAATTCGCCGGCGAAGTGCCTGAAACGATGGAAGACTTGCAAAGTTTACCAGGTGTGGGAAGAAAAACCGCGAACGTTATTGCCTCGGTTATTTACAACCAACCCGCGATGGCGGTAGACACCCATGTTTTTCGAGTATCTCAACGACTGGGACTAGTTCCTAAGACCGCGAATACTCCATTGAAAGTAGAAATGGCTTTGATTAAAAATTTGCCAGACGAGGTGATCGCGACGGCTCACCATTGGTTGATTTTGCACGGTCGCTACATCTGTTTAGCTAGAACTCCGCAATGTGCGAAATGTGACATCACCCATTTCTGTGCCTTTTACCAGAAAAACAACAAAGGATGAGCCTAGTCGAAATCTTAGCCATAATAGCCTCGTTAGCCGGTGTGTTTCTTAGTATGGCTAAGAAAAGCTCGGCATGGATTTGCAATATCCTTGCCTCAGGACTTTATGGATTTGTTTTTTGGCAAAATAGACTCTATTCTGACATGGAATTGCAGGGATTCTTTATTTTAATGGCGATCTATGGCTGGTGGACTTGGTCCCACTCGGAGCAAAATTGGAAACCGGAAAGAGCGACATTTCGACAACTTACAGCAGGTTTAGCCGTGGCTTTAGTTTTTGGAATGGGGTCTGGCTATCTACATGTAAACTATTTCCCTTCTGTCAGCTTTCCTTTTTTAGATGCGAGTTTAACTGGCATGAGCATTTACGGCACTTGGCTAGCGACACAGCGTAAAATTGAAAACTGGCTCGTATGGATTATAGTCGATATCGCCTATGTAGGAATGTATGCCACGAAAGAATTATGGGGAACAGCTGCCCTCTATTTGGTCTTTATTATTTTAGCCCTAAAAGGCTACCTAGACTGGCTTAAACCCCTGAAAAACAGGGAATAAAAAAATTGTCTGAGATTTTATCCGTTATATTACCTTATTCCAATCGAGCTAATTATATTTGTGCCCTATTATAAAAAATCATATTTTAGATTATGGCGAACGAAGAAAAACAAAGATACTCTGCCGAAGAATTAAAGGAGTTTGAGCAGATTATCAAAGCGAAATTAGAAGACACCCAAGCAGAATTAAAATATTTAAGAGAAGCATTAAGTAAGAAAAACGACACAGGAACAGACGCTACGTCCGGAAACTCGAAAGTGATGGAAGATGGAGCTGATACTGCGGAAAAAGAGAACTTAAATCAATTAGCGGTTCGTCAACAAAAATTCGCAGTGAATCTAGAAAATGCATTAATGCGTATTAAAAACGGCACTTATGGCGTTTGTATTGATTCAGGAAAGTTAATTTCCAAAGAACGTTTACGCTTAGTACCGCACACGCAACACTCGATTGAAGCGAAGTTAAAGCAAAAATAAAATGGGTTTTTTCGAAAACAACCGCCTAGTTGAATTGATAACTAACTACCTCAAAACACAATTTGAGATCATTAAGTTAGATATTCAGGAAAAACTAGAAGAAATCTTTATCCGGATTTTCAAACTTTTTCTGGTGGCGACCGGTTTCGGAATTACCTTGTTTTTTCTTCTTTTGGGCGGATCTGAGTGGATTAATGAGGCCTTAGACAGTCGATTTATTGGTTATTTCATTGTTGCTGGCATCATTGGTCTTGCTAGCATCGTTCTTTTCTTATCCTTAAAACCACGCGAAAATGAGTCAGAATAAAGAGAAAAGAGAAGAATTAGAAAGCCAAGTAGCTGAGATTCAAGAACAATTAACGGAGACCGTCACCGAATACAAAAAGGTGGGTAACCAAATGCTAATCGCTGGAGGAATTGTTGCAGGAAGCTATTTGCTATATTCTATGTTCTCTGGATCAAAGAAGAAAGGTTCTTTCGTGGGCGATGCCATTAAATCGTATGCTTTAGCCCTCGCACTTTCGTATGCAAAAGACTTGTTGCTGGATTATCTAGCATCCTTGGAAGAAGAAACCGAAGCCGCGGTAGCTGAATCCACTGAGAAAACCCAATAGTCCACCGACTGGATACTGACCACTGGCTACTGTCCACTTCGGACTATCGACTTCGGACTTCGGACTGATTACTGCCCACTTCGGACTATCGACTCCGGACTTCGGACTAATTCTCCATCAAATACGCCTTTATAAACTCATTAATCTCCCCGTCTAACACCGCATCGGTATTCGATGTTTGGTGATTCGTGCGGTGATCTTTTACCCGGCGGTCGTCTAATACATAGGAACGGATCTGCGAACCCCACTCGATTTTCTTCTTGCCCGCCTCTACTTCAGCACGCGCGGCGTTACGTTTATCGATTTCGATTTGGTATAATTTGGACTTTAATAGGCGCAAGGCCACCTCTTTGTTCATTAATTGGGAACGCTCTTGCTGGCAAGCGATGATGATTCCTGAGGGTTTATGGGTCAAACGAACGGCGGTTTCCACTTTGTTCACGTTTTGGCCCCCTGCCCCACCGGAACGGAAGGTATCCCAGTCGATGTCCGCTGGATTGATCTCGATTTCGATCGTATCATCTGCTAAAGGACAAATATATACCGAAGCAAATGAGGTGTGTCGACGTGCGTTCGAGTCAAAAGGAGAAATTCGCACCAGGCGGTGCACCCCATTTTCTGATTTTAAATTTCCATAGGCAAATTCGCCATCTACTTCGATGGTCACGGATTTGATTCCTGCCACGTCCCCCGGATTTTCATCCACCAAACGTACTTTGAAACCATTTTTTTCTGCCCACATGTGGTACATACGGAGAAGCATGGATGCCCAGTCTTGGGATTCGGTTCCACCAGCACCGGCATTGATTTCTAACACGGCGCTCATATTATCGCCCTCATCAGACATCATTTTGCGGAATTCCAAAGCCTCTAGGTTTGCCTCGAGCTTTTCGCCTTCCACATCCACTTCCGCTTCGGACGCTTCGCCCATTTCGTAAAATTCCCAGATGGTTTCTAAATCACCTTGCGCACTTGCGAGTTTATCGAATCCATCCGTCCAAAACTTCAGCCCACGCATATCGCGCATCGTGCTTTCCGCCTTGTCAGGATTGTTCCAAAATTCGGGATCCAAGGTGACCGTCTCTAGTTCAGAGATTAAATATTTCTTGTGATCGTAGTCAAAGATACCTCCTTAAAGCCTCTATTCTGGCTTTCAGGTCATTGAACCTGTCTCTAGTCATGTGTTTTTCTACTTAATAAAGTGCAAATATACCCGATTTTGTACTAAATTGCGGCCTCATTCATTTAAATCAAGCAATAAAATGGCGCAACAATACGATTTGATCGTGGTAGGCTCAGGCCCAGGAGGTTATGTAGCAGCTATCCGAGCTTCTCAATTAGGTTTGAAATGTGCAGTGGTTGAAAAAGAATCCTTAGGTGGTATTTGCCTAAACTGGGGATGTATTCCTACCAAAGCCCTTTTGAAATCTGCCCAAGTTTTCGAATACATCAAGCACGCAGCTGATTACGGAATTACCGTAAAAGGTGCTGAAGCTGACTTCTCTAAGGTTATCGCGCGTTCTCGTGGCGTGGCAGATAGCATGAGTAAAGGCGTTCAGTTTTTGATGAAGAAAAATAAGATTGACGTGATTATGGGTTTTGGAAAAATCCAACCTGGTAAGAAAGTCGAAGTAACCGACGCAGACGGTAAGAAAACCGTTTACGAAGGAAAAAATATCATGATTGCCACGGGTGCTCGTGCGCGTGCATTGCCTAATGTGCCTATCGATGGTGAGAAGGTAATCGAATACCGCAAGGCGATGAGCTTAGAAAAACGTCCGGATTCTTTAGTGATTATCGGTTCCGGTGCGATCGGCGTTGAATTTGCTTACGTGTATGCAGCGATGGGAACGAAAGTGACGATTGTTGAATTCTTACCTAATATCGTACCGGTAGAGGATGAGGATGTTTCCAAAGAATTAGCGAAGCAATACAAGAAAATGGGTATCGACATCTTGACTTCATCGAGCGTAGAGTCGGTGGATATCAAAGGAAAAGGTTGCAAAGTGAGCATCAAAACTCCGACGGGGAATCAAGAAATCCAATGCGATATCGTTCTTTCAGCAGCAGGTGTAACCTGTAATTTAGAGAACATTGGTTTAGAAGAAGTAGGCATTATCGTAGATAAAGGTCGTATTCCAGTGAATGCTTGGTACGAAACAAACATGCCAGGGTATTTTGCGATTGGCGATGTGACTCCGGGACCTGCTTTGGCACACGTAGCCTCAGCTGAAGGAATTATCTGCGCTGAGAAAATGGCTGGACACAAGACAGAGGCTTTGGACTACACGAACATACCAGGCTGTACCTATTGCTCGCCAGAAATCGCATCAGTAGGTATGACTGAGAAAAAAGCGATAGAGGCTGGTTACGATATCAAAGTGGGTAAATTCCCGTTCGTGGCATCCGGAAAAGCAACAGCAGCTGGAGCTCGCGATGGTTTTGTAAAAGTTATTTATGATGCTAAATACGGTGAGTTATTAGGCGCGCACATGATCGGTTATAACGTAACGGAATTGATCGCTGAAGCGGTAGTGGTTCGCAAGTTAGAAAGCACTGCTTACGAAATTATGAAAACGGTTCATCCTCACCCGACGATGTCAGAAGCCTTCAAAGGCGCGACAGAAGCGGCATATGGAGAAGCAGTGGATTTGTAATCCGTAGTTTAGATAATAAAAAAGAGGAGCTCAAAAGGCTCCTCTTTTTTTTAGTTCAATTTCACCTGAACACTTTTATAAGCAATCCTGCTCTTAGGATCATGTGCCTGAATAGCGATGGTTCCAGGTTGGATTCGTCTAGATTCTGTTTTACCCGCAGGCTCAATAAAATCAACAACGGTTCTGCCGTTGATTTTCGTGGTTATGTGATTCCCTTCCACTTTCACGTATAATTCGAACCACTCTTCATCATACACTAATTTCTCCGCTGTGTCTATGATGCCATAAAGGCTGGCAGTTCTACGCCAATCGGTGTGAGAATTGTTCACTTGTATTTCGTAGCCTTGGGATGGCCAGTTGTTTTCTAAGAAAGCCGTACAAACATACAAGCCAGAGTTTGCACCAGGGTATGTTTTCACCATTGCTTTTACTTCGAAATTTTGAAAATTATGATTGCCCACGGGTCCATCATAGAATAGGTGGCCACGAGGACCTGCGACAACAAGTTCGCCATTTTGCACTTGGAATGAGTTAGGATTCTCGCTCGTTTTCCAGCCAGATAAGTCGCGGCCATTTAATAGTTCGACCCATTGGGCGTGGGCGGAGAAGTTTAGTAACAAAAGGAAGATGAAGAGGTTTTTCATAATAGGTCTAATTTATAGAGGTAAATATGAACTTAAAAGTTTAAAAATGAAAGGTAAATTATAATTCTAATGCGATAAATGTTTCGGGATTTACTACTAGAATATTAGCCTTTTTAAAGTCCTTCAGATTTCTCGTCACAATGATTTTCAGGTGATTTTCCAATGCACAACAATATTGTATCGCGTCTTCGAAATCATTAAAATCGGAAGCAATAGCTAAGTCTATGGTCTTGCTATCAACTGTCAAAACATGAACAAGTGTTTTAAATTTCAACAAAGTGAGTCGAGACTGACTACTTGAATATTTAGACCTTAAGACATAATCAATATTGGAGAAAGTAAGAGAGGATACATGTAATTTTATCTTACCTAAATCGGCAAGTGAAAATAAAATTTCTGCCGGTTTAGCAAAGGGTTGCCGCCCAGACAAAAGGTCGATACATACATCCGAGTCAACAAATACGTTCGTCATACTATTTCGAATATTTGTCTTGTATGTATTTTTTGTATGCCTCTTTTGAATCAAAATTTTCAGGAAGATCGATTATTCCTGATAAACTTTTGACAAAGGGGGTGACCTCGAGAATGGGTCGAGGCTCCACTAACATGCCTAGATAAGACTCAATTAGCTGAGAAAGACTTGTATTTTTCATTTTAGCATAGTTTTTTGCTTGCTCAATTATGTCTTGATCTAGCTTTAAAGTTAGTTTAGCATCCATAGCTATTAGATTGTTATACGTGCAAATATAATTAATTTGTACGTATAATTTTTAAAAAGACGCTCTTTTAAAAGATTAAATTAATCTGCCATGAAAGTAGCCGATGAGATCTAGAACAACAAGAAAGGGGATGATATCTTAATCAGATTATCAGTTACTTAATTGAATTTAAACGGGAGTGACAGCTCCACTCCGTTCCGCTGTCAGCCCGCAGGGCATCTAGCACAAAGCCTTTCACCATTCGCTTCGCGAATAGTGATGCTTTTTTATTCTCGAAAACTTACGGAATTAAAATTCCGCCGTTTTCTCTAATAAAAAAGCCCCTCAGCTAACGCTGAGAGGCTTTGTAGAGGGGAAGGGATTCGAACCCTCGGTAAGCTTGAGACCTACACACGCTTTCCAAGCGTGCTCCTTAAACCACTCGGACACCCCTCTATCAAGCGCCCGTGGGGTTGCAAAAATAGCAAATTATTTCGACGAATCGAAAAAGGAATCGATATCCTTCTTGAATTGGATCAAGGATGGTTTGTGGATATAGTACATGTGGCCAGATTCGTAGTATTTAATGTCTACGCGGGCGCGTTGTTCTGGACGCAAAAACATATGCTCGATGTCGTAGACTGCCGTGAAATACGGAGTTGCGAAATCGTAGTAGCCGCAGCCTAGATAGACTTTTAGGTTAGGGTTTTTGGCCATCGCATCGCGAAGACTTTCAGCAACGTTTAGGTATTTGTTTTGGACGTTTTTGTATGACCAAGGATATACTTCGCCGAAGACGTTGTAGCCTTTCTCCTCTGTGAACTTCAATTCCTTAGATAAATAGTCGTTAATGGTGGCGGTGAATGGGCCGTCGATATTTGCGAACGAGGGGTCGAAATCGACGTATTCGCCAGCGTCGTCAAGGTTGCGTCCGGTGAAGCGGGCGTCTAAGCGACCGACTGAAAGACCGTCTGCGCGGCGCAAGGCTTTGTAGAATCGGTTTTCCTCTAAGCGTAGGTTGGATTGAAGGCAAAGCTCTTTGGAAAGACCCGTATAATAAGCCATTTTTTCAGCGATGGCTGATTTCTCTGCCTCAGACATCCAGCCGCCTTTAATTAATGCGGTGGCATAAGGTCCGATGGCCCATTGCTCAGATTCTTTTAATACGTCAGCCAAAGGTCTTGCCAGTAAGGCTGGAGCTAATTTCTTGTGGTACCAAGCGGCTGCGGTATACGAAGGAATGTACAAGGCGCGAGGTAAATCGTTACCGACGTTGTAATCATTAGTGCCAAAATTCAGG
>CAJCBY010000151.1 GCA_903960725.1 uncultured Cytophagaceae bacterium
AAAAAGGTATTGAGAAAAGCGGGACAAGCCATGATGAGTTCTGCTTTAGGAGTAGGAGAAGGACGAGCGAAAGCGGCCATTATGGAAGCTTTAAATTCGCCTTTACTTAACTCTCAAGAGATCAAAGGAGCTAAGCGCATATTAGTGACTGTTTCAACTAGTAGTGCAAAAGATTTATTAACCTGGGAAAAAAATGCCATCATTGAATATTTGAATGAACGTATCGATGAGCAGGCAGATATGGTTAAGTTCGGCTTCTCTACGGATGAAGATTTAGGGGATGATCTCTATCTAACGGTGATTGCGGCTGGTTACGAACAAGATTCCAGCGGCATGGACGGCGGAATGCGTAAAGTGGTGAAGAAATCCACACCTGTATACTTAAATCCAGGCGACAGCATTGAATTAGATGGTGAATTAGAATCATCGAGCGTTAGTGCTGCAGATTCAGAGGATGCTCGTTTTGCTCAAATGGTTGAGAAATTCAAAAATGGCGCAATGTCAGAGGCTGAATTCAAAATCCCGACCTTTAAGCGTACCGAAGTAGGCTTATACGATATTTCAACCATGCCGGAGAAAGCATGGCAAACGACAGATTTATTTGCTGAATAAGTCTTGAATTTTAGAGATAGCTGCTCGAATGATTTCCTCACTCGAGTAAGCTACCTCGAATTCCGAAATCTCGGCAACACTTCCCATCGAAATTCCTGGACGCCTATATTCCATTGCTGAATTCCGCGTTGTTCTCGCACTTAAATGAATGGCATCTACGCCTATTTGAACAAAGTCCAAACAATTGATTGGATTCACTCCGCTTCCAGCCATTATTTGAATGCGTCCTTTAGAGGCAGCGACCATTTCTGCTAGATTCTCTATTCCATCCAAAGCTTTGTTCTTTCCACCAGAGGTTAATATGCGATTAAACCCAAGTGCAATTAGTTCTTCCATCACTTGAATGGGATCGCGGGATACGTCGATTGCCCGGTGACAGGTCAGCTCACGGTCTTTGGCAATATTTCGAAACTCCTGCATAAATTCCACATCTAAATCCCCAGCTGGTTTCAACGCTCCCACGACAAGTCCGTGAACCCCTTGTGAAACTAGAGATCGGGCTTCTGCTAGCATGGTTTGCTTTTCGGTATCGTCGTATACAAAATCCCCTCCCCTAGGTCTTACCATGGCATGAATTTCTAGTGAAGTTGCTTGCAATGCTTGCTCAACTAGTCCCGCACTCGGAGTGGTCCCTCCTTCCCAAGGCGAGGCACAAAGTTCCACTCGCTTTGCACCCGCACGATCTGCGGCAAGGCAAGAGAATAAAGAATAGGCACATACTTCGACTGAAACGGGGGTTGAAAGGGACATAAATGACGGTTTAAATCAAGGTTTTGATAATTAATGAAAATTTAAAAAATAAATCTTTCATAAATACATTTTTATTTTACTTTTGCACTTAGGAAGGGCTTGCGAATAACAAAAACCTCCGTGTATTTTTGAAATAAAAATTAGCTATAAATTATGTATTGGACACTAGAACTTGCCTCCTATTTAGAAGACGCGCCATGGCCAGCGTCAAAAGATGAATTAATTGACTTCGCAATCCGTACGGGTTCTCCTTTAGAAGTGGTAGAAAACCTACAAGAATTAGAGGATGATGGTCAGCCATTTGAAAGTATTGAAGAGATTTGGCCGGATTATCCGACAAAAGATGATTTCTTCTTTAACGAAGACGAATATTAACATTAAGAGGCGAAAGCCTCTTTTTTTGTGGCCTGAAGTCGCTCAGCCAGTGCTTCATCACGTAAAGAAATACCCCAACGGCGTGCTAGCACATCCTCCCAGGTTACGGCCATTTCATGCTTCTTTAAATAGACTAATTCTCCAGCAAGATAAGGTTCGGAAGGAAGTAAACGCTCTGATCCGTAAGAATATACTTCTCCAGCGGCTGGGCCATACAATTCCAGTAGATGAGCCTGAATATCGGATGGAATTTCTTCAGGTAGAGAAACGGCGCTTTCTGGAACCAACACATGGTCTTTCGTTAGACAGTTTATAGGTTTCTGGTTAAAAACGACCTTTTCTAGGACGTCCAAAGTGTCGGCCGCCATAATTCGGTAAGTAGTCCATTTCCCCCCCATGATACTCACTAATTTGGATCGACCATCCACCTCTACCTCATGATCTCTGACTAATGATTTAGTGTCCGTGTTAAGCGCAGATTCTAGTTGAACTTGTAACAATGGTCTTTGGCCTACAAAGGTGGCACTGATATCTTTTAAGGACGCTTTCTTAGCCGAATAGCGGTTAAAATAGGAAATCAAGTATTCTTTTTCCTCCTGTAAAATAGTGGGGGTCTCAGATAAAGTATCGGGGTCATCTGTCGTCCCTACGAGCACAGAACCTCTCCAAGGAATAACAAAAATGACGCGTCCATCAGCCGTTTTAGGAATCAATAAGGCCGTATTTCCTTGCCAAAACTCGGCTGGCAAAACGATGTGGGCACCTCTGCTCACCTTCATCCGAGGTTTCATTTTCGGATTCGCAAGGCTTCTAATTTTATCTGTAAAGGGTCCTGTCGCATTGACGACTGCTTTTACTGGAATCTCGTGTGAATGGCCAGAGCAGGTATCAGTGAAAACGACTTTTTTTATCTTGAGACTTTTTTGGCCTAACACAAAAGAATCCAATCGAGCATAGTTTATAACACACGCACCGAGGCGTTCTGCCTCTTTCAAAATCGCTAAAGCATACCGCGCGTCATTCAGCTGCCCATCGTAGTACAACACCCCACCTGTCAAATGCTGGGATGCGACCGCGGGAAACTCTTGTTGGATTTCTTTTTTGCTTAACCCTCGACTTGATTTCAAATTCGTACTACCCGATATTTTGTCGTATAACCACATGCCTATTCGGTAGTAAAATCGTTCCCAGTAGGTATAGCAAGGGGTTAATAAGCCGAGCGGATAAGCTAAATGAGGAGCGTTCTTTAGAAGGGTCTTGCGCTCATGCAGTGCTTTATACACCATTTTGAATTGTTGCCAATCTAGTTTTTTGACCGCCTGCTCTAAATAACGGACACCCCCATGAACGAGTTTAGTAGATTTTGATGACGTTTGAGAAGCGAAATCCCCTTTTTCAATTAAGAGTACTTTGTAGCCGCGCAATGTAGCATCTAGTGCTACTCCAGCGCCCGTCGCACCGCCTCCAATGATACAAATATCAAAAGACTCTTGGAGTTTAAGGAGTTGGTCAGGGCGATTAAAGGACATACTAGGTTTATTTACTTCAAATTTGAAAAATAAAATGCAAAAGATTCGATTAATGTGGATAAAAATGAAAGAGATTTTATAATTTTGCAGTCCTTTGGCACCTATAACAATCTGCCAACTGATTAATGACCCTTATGGCAAAGAAAGAAAAAGTAGATCCGATTGAAATTATTGAAAGCCCAGAAGCGCTACAACAAGAAGTTTCGAAAGTTACCGAACTAGTAGACAAGAATAAATCTAGCGTTGCAACCATCCTAGGAGTTGTTGTATTAGCCGTTGCGGGTTATTTCGGATACCAATGGTATTCCAATACGCAAGATGCAGAAGGCGAGAAAAAATTATTCAAAGCAGTTTATGCGTTCGAATCAGATTCTCTAGCAGCTGCAGCAAAAGATTTATCGAAAGTATCGGATGAGTTTGGTGGAAATACACAAAACTTAGCTGATCTATATTTAGGTATTACCTTGTTAAAGCAAGGCAAATTCGATCAATCAATTGAGAAATTGAAAAACTTCTCTAGCTCGGATTTATTAGTTCAAGCACGTGCTTACTCGTTAATCGGGGATGTGTATTCGGAAAAGAAATCATTCGCTGACGCAATCGATTACTACAAGAAAGCAGCGGAGCACAAGCCGAACAAATTCTTTACTCCTACCTATTTGTTGAAATTAGCGAATGCTTACGAGGCAAATAAACAAGTGAAAGAGGCAGTTGATACGTATTCGATTATCGTGGAAAAATACGGTCAGTCGTCTGAATCGATTCCAGCAAAGAAATACAAAGCGATCTTAGAAAGCTCTATCTCTGAATAATTTTTAGAACAGATTATGTGATGAGGGATAAGAGCTTAAGCTTTTATCCCTTGTTTTTTTAACCCCACCCTATGGCTTCAGCACTTAAAAACCTAAGCGATTTTACGACAGACCATTTACCAGATGTTTCGGACAAAACCTTTGCGATTGTCGTATCTGAATGGAATACGGAGGTGACGCATGCTTTGTATAGCGGGGCCTATGATACGCTTTTAAAGTTCGGAGCGAAAGAGGAGAATATAATTAGTGCCAAAGTACCCGGCAGCTTTGAATTAAGCCTGGGGGCTCAGAAGATGGCGCAGCAAACGAATAACGATGCGGTCATTTGTTTAGGTTGCGTCATTCAAGGCGAAACGAGGCACTTTGATTTCATCTGCCAAGCGGTGGCAGATGGAATTACGAATGTGAGTTTGAAGTA
>CAJCBY010000152.1 GCA_903960725.1 uncultured Cytophagaceae bacterium
CCACTCAACCAAACTGCACCCGTGATAAATCCGGCCGCCACCATCTCATAAACCGTGATCAATTTAGGGTCGTGGGTGTGGGTATAGTTACCGTTAATTACAGAAAAAAGTGCGCCGAAAAATCCAGCTCCAATGCCCATCACCAAACCGATCCATTGACCTGGTTCTACGGAGAAAATGATACCTAAGGCAATGACGACTAGGATTCCGAGAAAGACTTCAATCTTCGCGATGGGTTTTTTCTTTGCGATGGGCTCTAATATGGAGGTCCAAAATGTCTGAGTAGAAAGACCGGCGAGGCACATGGCGACGGTGGAAACTTTGGCAGCCCCAAAAAACAGCAACCAATGCAGCGCAACAAAAGCACCATTCAATAGCCAAATTTTTAAAACCGAGGCAGGAACCTGAAAGGATTGTTTCGATGCGGCTAAAATCAGCCCTAGTCCAGCCGCCGCAATCACGCAGCGAAAAAAGACAATCGTGAGCGCATTCGCCTCTGTCGCGTTGCCTAAAATAGCCGTAAACGCATACAAAATGACGATAAAATGTATCTTAAAATAATCGAGAAGCCGTGGAGCCTTTCTCATCTTTAGCGCGGTATCGTGTAATAAAGTCCCACACCTACGGCAGAGAAAACAATGTTAGGCAACCAAACTGCTAATAACGGAGGCATCCCGCCGCCTTCCGCGATCCCCTTGCTCATCATGAAGAAGAGGATATAAATGAAGGCCAAACTAAACCCCAGTGCAATCTGAAATCCAACTCCACCACGTGCCTTTCTAGCCGAAACTAAGAAGCCGATAATCGTCAAAATCATGACGGAAAAAGGATTGGCGAAGCGAAGGTACTTTTCGATTTGGAAGACCTCGATTCCATCTGCACCACGCGATTGCACTAAGTCAATATGGCTATTTAGTTCTGGAAGCGTAAAGGTTTCGTGTAATAAGTGCTTGTTCTCGAAGTCTTTGGGAAATAAATTAAGCGTCGTGTCAATCTTCGACCCAAACTTCAACGAGGTCGCTCCCGCCGTCCGTACACGGTAATCATGAATGGTCCATTTCTTCGAAGTCGAGTCCCAGGTGATGCGATCCGACATCAATTTTTGCTTAATTTCAGTCCCCACGATACGCTCTAAACTAAAGCGATAGCCCGTATTCGTGGTATTATCGTAGGTTTCCAAATAGGCATAAGTTTCTGGACCTATCTTAATATGTACATCCCGCTTATCAAAATAGTAGGTATTATTAATGTATTTATGTTCAAAGGGAACGCGAACCTTATTCGCATTAGGCACCACCCACCCGATCATGATAAAAGTACCTACCGCTAAGATTCCTGAACCGATGATATAGGGTCGCATCAAGCGTGTAAAACTAACGCCTGAGCTGAGAATCGCAATGATTTCCGTCTTTGCGGCGAGGTTTGCCGTAAAGAAAACGGTCGCAATAAAGACCATCAGCGGACTAATATAGGACGCCCAATAAGGAATGAAATTGAGGTAATAATCAAAGAAGATTTCCTTGACAGGAGCTTCTTTGCGGATGAAATCATCGATCTTCTCCGTGTAGTCAATCACCATTACAATCAAGACAATGATGAAAACGGCGAAAACGTAGGTCTTCAGAAATTTCTTTAAAATGTAATAATCAAGAATTTTCATGCTTAGCAGCAGCGCTTGGATCGTATTTTAAACCGGAGAACCAATGTATAAATAATACTCGAGCTGTCCTAAAATTATAGGGTACTAGCAATAAAGAAACAGTGGTGATAGGTACGACATAGCCCATTGCAGGAGGATCGTTCAGGAAATTATAGACCAAAATACCGCCTACTAGCATGATTCCAACGGAGAAAGCATAAGAAATATACATGGCTCCATAGAAAAAGCCAGGTTCTACTTCATATTTAACGCCACAAGATGGACAATTCTCATGCATTTGGGCGAAATTAAAAACATTCCACCACTTGTATTTGAATAAACGACCTTCGTGGCATTGTGGACAACGGGCATTAGCCATGGCCGTTAGCTTACTGGGATTAGGCATATTAATCGGGTAAATATGCCCAAAGGTAAAGAAAATTAGACGATTAAACGTAACAAAGGTCACGTTACGACGGCTTTTTGTATCTTTGCTAAAATTAAACACACTCTTATGTATTCAACTTTCGTTACCATTCACTCGATCTTGTTTCTAGTCGTGTTAGCACTAGGAATTTTATCTATTTTCAAAGGTTTAACAGGCAAAACTTTCACGGAATCTGATCGCAAAGTCGGCTTGTTTTACATGATTTCTTTACACACTCAGCTTTTAATCGGTTTAGTGCTTTATCTGGCTCTTAGCCCGGTAACTACTGCTGCTTTTGCTGATTTCGGTGCTGCCATGAAGGATCCAGCAACACGTTTGATCTTAGTAGAGCACGTTACAGTAAACATTATTGCGATTGTTTTGGCAACTATTGTTAATGCCAAAAACAAGAAAGCGATCACCGATGCCGCTAAATTCAAAAACATGTGGTTATTGAACGGCCTTGGTTTGGTATTGATTTTAAGCCGTATTCCTTGGAGCCGCTTAGCTGCTTTATTTGCCTAAATTAGCATTGAATGAATAAGTGCATTTTTTTAGATCGCGATGGCGTTCTAAATGTGGATCGCGTTGATTACGTGTACCATTTAGGACATTTTGTGATCCCACCCGGCGTGAAAGAAGGCTTACAGGCTTTAAAGGACGCGGGGTATTTATTGATTGTTATAACGAACCAAAGTGGTATCGCAAAAGGCATTTACAAGCGCGAAGACGTGTATATAATCCACGATGCGATTCAAAAGGGGACTGGCGTGGAGCTAGATGATATCTATTTCTGCCCTTACCACGAGAATTTTGACAGCCATTCCTTGACGCGCAAACCTGGATCTTTGTTGATCGAAAAAGCAGCTGCGAAATACGATGTTGACATGGACGCCTCTTGGATGGTGGGCGACCACGAACGCGATATCACGGCAGGAACTCGTGCAGGTTTACGCACGATTCGTTTAGCTCCTTCTGGAACAGAAACCAAAGCAACTCACTTAGTGGATGATTTATTAGCCGCTTCTAAAATTATCGTCTCATGAACAAAGTCTATTTAAGTGATGCAGGCCCCAAAGTTTCACCAGCCATTTATGGCTTTTGGCGTTGGGAAAAAGAAGACAAGAAAATGGACGAAATCGTCCATTTTTGTTTAGAAAAGGGCATCAACACCTTTGATCACTCGGATCGCTATGGTGAATACACGGCGGAGAAGACTTTTGGAGAGCTTTTGGCGAAAAAATCCATCCAGCGTTCTGACATTGTTTTGTTCTCTAAATGCGGAGTCAACATCCCATCCCCAGCAAGACCAGACATCCGGGTGGCACACGTAAATACATCGGCAGACCACATCACCGCTTCCGTAGAAAACTCGCTTCGCAACTTGCAAACGGATTATTTGGACGTCTTTTTATTAGATCAATTAGATCCCTTATCGGATATTGAAACGACGGCTTTGGCTTTAGAAAAATTAAAAAGCGCAGGAAAGGTCAAAAACATCGGTGTTTCGAACTTCTCGGTTTACCAACACCAGTTATTAGTTTCCTTCTTAAATATCCCGATTGTTTCTAACCACATCGACTTGAACTTGTTAAACACAAGCGCATTAGATAATGGAATCGTGGATTACATCAAGCAAAAATACATGCGCCCGTTAGCGGTATCGCCTTTAGCCGGTGGTCGCATCGAACATGGCACAGACGAGCAAGCCTTGAAATTGCGCAAGAAGTTGAACGAAATGGCCGCGAAATACGATAGCAATATCGAATCCGTTGCTGTCGCCTGGCTAATCAAATTAGGCGCCTTGCCTTTAATCGGTACTTTAGAGCAAAACCGTATCCAAAACATCGTGGACGCTTTCGCGATTGAGATGGATCACCAGGATTGGTATGAGTTGTATAATACGACTAAACCGACTGCTTTAATTCAAGATTAAACGCGGAGCGTTTCTTCTTGAATTAAAAGATAAGAGATGGTAGAGAAGAGAGTATAGATTTAAAGCATAGAGCATAAAGCACAAAGAATAAAGATGGAATAAAAAAGAGGTTTCAAATTGAAGCCTCTTTTTTATTGAACAACCGCACCCTAAATTTTATCAGTTTATTGATAATTAGACACATATATTAACGCCTAATAATGGCTATTTTGAGCATAAAAAATAGCCATGGACATTAACACTAATCAAAATATCATTGAGAATAAAATTTATGAGCTAAGGGGCATTCCCATTATGTTAGACGATGATTTAGCTATTTTATTTCAAGTTGAAACGAAAATCCTTAATAAATCTGTAAAACGGAATATTGAAAGATTCCCAAACCATTATATGTTTCAACTAACAATCGAAGAATGGAACAACTTGAGGTTCCAAATTGGAACCTCAAGTGAAACATACGGCGGAAGGCGATTTATCCCGTATGCTTTCTCGGAACAAGGGGTTGCTATGCTTTCAGCAATCCTTCGAAGTGATATAGCCATTAAGGTAAGCTTACAAATAATGGATGCATTTGTTTCTATGCGCAAACTATTACAGAGTAATATACTCCTCGAGTATCGCTTATCACAAGTTGAATTTAAGCATTTAGAAACTGAACAAAAATTCAATCAAATTTTCAAAGCACTAGAATCTAAGGATTCTCTTCCCCAGCAAGGCATTTTCTTTGAGGGACAAATCTTCGATGCGTACATGTTCATTTCCAACATTATTAGATCTGCTCAAAATTCTATAGTCTTATTTGACAACTATATCGATGATAGTGTTTTAACCCAACTTGACAAACGAGACAAAACGGTTAGTGCAGTAATCTACACGCAACAAGTTGACAAGAAACTTCAACTCGATATCCAGAAACATAATAGTCAATATGCCCCAATAGAAATAAAAGTCATCAAAACCATACACGACAGATTTTTAATGATTGATGAAATAGATGTTTATCACATAGGTGCGTCTTTAAAAGATGCAGGGAAAAAATGGTTCGCCTTTTCTAAGTTAAATGACTTTGCACCACAAATATTGAACCGACTGCGTCGGTTTTAGATTAGAGATAATAGAGTAGAGAGTAGAGATTTAAAGAATAGAGCATAAAGCACAAAGAATAAAGATGGAATAAAAAAGAGGCTTCAAATTGAAGCCTCTTTTTTATGCTTTAG
>CAJCBY010000153.1 GCA_903960725.1 uncultured Cytophagaceae bacterium
CACCTAATCCTACTGTAAAGTCTTTCCACGTGGCATGAGGACACACAATAACTAAGGCCTTCTTAAGATCACGCGGAACCTCTCCTACTAATTTCCAGCCTGCTAACTTAAACAATACATCAAAAATGGGGCTACTAACTAACATACGTATCTAAAATATCTTGAATTTGTAAATGATTGCGGCTTGGGTCTATTAAATAGGCGTCTATACCTATTGACTTTGCCGAAATAATATTAGCGACATTATCGTCAAAAAACAATACCTCCTCTGGAGAGAATCCTTGTTCTGTTAGAACCTGATGGTATATTGCTGGATCTGGCTTCACTAAACCCATTTCAAACGAATAGTATACGTGATCAAACAAACTAAAAAGATTCTGACCCGCTGGACCTAGTGGTACCTTCGTAAACCGTTCAGCATGAATTGAACTCGTATTACTTAATAAGATCAAATGGAATCTAGCGCCTAAGGAAGCTATCCATTCATATACTCCGGGATGAAAATCTAATAATAAAGCAGAAAATGCCTCATCAAATTCTACATCAGAAATATGTAGATCCAAATGAGACCGAAGGTAATCCCTGAATTCTGCCTCAGATTGCTGACCGGATTCGTAAGGTACCCAAAGCTCATTATCGATAATTGTGGAAGAAATAAGCGCTGCATTAAAGCTAGAAAATTTAGCAAATGAAGCATAAGTAAGATTTAAATCAATAGGCAACAATACATTACCCAAATCAAAAATGATTGCTTTAGGGGCTCTCATCTTACTCGATTACCTCACCCATAGCACCAAACTTATCAATACGCTGAGTGATTCGCAAAGCTGAATCCATTGCTGAGAGAACAGCTAATTCCTTTTTGATCACCTCCTTGAGAGTAGCAGCAGCTTCCTCCGGGTGTAGATGAGCTCCACCTAATGGTTCTGGAATGATACCGTCAATTAATTTATTCGCTAACATGTCACTAGCGGTTAATTTTAATGCTTCCGCAGCTTGTTCTTTGTAATTCCAGCTTCTCCATAAGATAGACGAACAGGACTCAGGTGAAATAACAGAATACCAGGTATTTTCCATCATCAAAACACGATCGCCTACAGCAATCCCCAAAGCTCCTCCTGATGCGCCTTCTCCAATAATGATACAAATCACTGGCACCTTAAGCATAAACATATCCCGGATATTACGAGCAATTGCCTCTCCTTGTCCTCTCTCTTCAGCTTCTAAACCAGGAAAAGCACCAGGAGTATCAATTAAACAAACAATAGGCTTATTAAACTTCTCCGCAATCTTCATTAAACGAAGCGCTTTACGGTATCCTTCTGGATTAGGCATTCCAAAATTACGGAATTGACGATCTTTCGTATTCCGTCCCTTTTGCTGACCTATAAACATGACAGACATTTCTCCATCAATGGTTCCAAATCCACCTACCATGGCTTTGTCATCCCCTACATTACGATCTCCGTGGATTTCAATAAACTCTTCACATAAGTGCTGAATGTAATCAAAGGTATATGGACGATCAGGATGACGCGATAATTGAACACGTTGCCAACGCGTCAAATTAGAAAATGTCTCCTTTTTCAATTCTAAAATCTTATCAGTAAGCGATTCCACAGCTGCTGTCACATCGACATTATTCTCTAATGCAAGCTTTCGCATTTCTATTAATTTATCTTCTAATTCGGCGATAGGCTTTTCAAATTCCAATAATGTTCTCATAAGGCATAAATTATTTTACAAAAATAAAATTAAAGCTCGAAAGTCTCTTCCTTTTGAGGCAAAATAACGTCACTAAATCCTAATCCATTTAAAATAGACGAAAATTCAAGCATACTTTCTTCCTCCCCATGTGAAAGGAATATTTTCCGAAGTTTGGTGGGTTTCTGCTGCTTAACAAACTCTATTAACCCTGTTTGATCAGCATGACCAGAGAATACATCAATCTTACGTATCTGTGCATTCACTTTATATTCACGATCCTTTACCACAATCATATCTGTACCTGCTAATAAAGAGCGACCTAATGTGCCTTCAGCGGTATACCCAATTAATAAGATAGTCGCATACGTATTCGATATATTATCCGCAATATGTTGCTCCACGCGCCCTCCTGAGATCATTCCAGATGAAGATATAATGATACAAGGTTCTCTATAATCTTTAATCGCCCTGCTTTCTTTTTCTGTTTGGAGAAATAGTAAATTATCTACGTCAAACAACTCATCATTTTCCTTGTGAAATTCGCGCGCCTCAGGATTTAAATAAGATAGGTATTTGGAATAAATTTTAGTCGAACTTCGACCCATCGGGCTATCCGTAAATACACGAACTGCTGGGAAATTACGCTCCTCAATCAATTTATTCAACGTATATAATACTGCTTGCGTCCGTCCCACTGAAAAAGCAGGAATAACTAAACGACCAGGGCGATCTATACATGTTTCTTTGATAACTCTTCCCAAAGCATCCATCGGACTCTCCTTATCCTCATGAATCCGATTTCCATAGGTTGTCTCACAAACTAAATAATCCACTTCAGGGAATGGTTGAGGATCAATATGCAAAGGGTAATTTTTTCTACCAATATCTCCACTAAATCCAATCGTCTTCGTCTCCCCTTTTTCTGTTACGGCAATGAACACATGCGCGGCACCTAATAAGTGACCTGCTGGAACAAACGTAATTTCTAAACCGGGGAATACAATAAACTTGCGATTGAATTGTAAGGTCACAAAATTATCCAAAGCATTCTCCACATCTTTTTGAAGATACAAGTCCCCTTTCCGAAGTAGACGATCCATCTGTTTGTGCTTCTTACGGCTTTCTCCTTGTGCCGCCTTTAATCGACGCAAGTGTAAACTAGCTGAATCCATTAACAATAATTCCGCTAAATCAGCCGTAGGTGGTGTACATAGGATTTGGCCCTCATATCCTTCTCGATAAAGCATCGGGATGTTTCCTGAGTGATCAATATGAGCATGTGTAAGAATCACTAAGTTAATTAGTGAGGCATCGAATGGGAAAAATGATTTTTGCTCTAACGGCTCATCAAAATCGAGCTTACGCTCCATGTCCGTTCCACAATCGATTAATATCTGGTAGCCATCTTCCAATTGCAACAGAAACATACTTCCTGTTACTTGTCTAGCGGCTCCTAAAAAGGATAATTGCATAGAATAAAGAAAATAGGGGCTACAAGAGCCCCCTTTACCTTACAAAAATAAGAGTATTTTCTTAAAAATTACTTGACTGAAGCGAATTCCGCCTGAATTTTGTCTAATTCTTCTTTAGAATTTAACCGATCAGAAATTAACGTGCGGTATCTAAACGTAACAGATTCACCCTTTTTCAAAGTCAAATTACGTTCATCTTTTCCATTACTAAATACCTTCGCGCCTAAAGGATTAACCGCGAACAATCCATAACCGCGTGCATGCCAATAACTTTGATAAGATACATTAGCTGGATGATCAAAAATGGTTACAGAAATAGGGTGATTATCCATCACACCATGAAGGTTCATCCATTTAGCCCGTGTACTCCAAACAGCTTCCCCCTTCACTCCTTCTGAACTCAAATAGTTTCCACTCACACCCGTATTATCCATAACAGGCACTTTGGTTTCCACCCCATGGGCATCAGTAAATACATCCGGCTTATTAGATGGTATTTCTAATTGACGTGCCACCCGGATAGCAAACATCCCATCCTTCACATCTTTAAACAACACTTGATCCGCTACCGCCGTTAAAGTGGTTATGCGATCTACTGTCCTAGAGTCCGGCGTACCCGAAAATACATAAGTTGTCTTTTCTTGCAAAACCTTTTGACCTTTACCATCATTATCGATCCAATCAGCTGCCACTTCTAACATACCCTTCTTCGCATCTTGTTTCACAATGAAGGTATGTACAATGGTTCCCATCTTGTGATTCTGCAAAGAGGCTATAATGTTTGTAGAATTGTTCCAATAATCAAACCCATTTACATCCTCGTAATTCAACCACATTCCTACGTGATGCGGATGATCGACACGCTCCCCTGCTCGTGGTGCCATGGGATAACCTCGCGTAATATTCGTTCCTTGAGCCGAAATCAATGGAAACAAAACAGCTTTCTTTAACACATCTTGACCAGGAAAGAAATAAGACGTAAATGACTTACCACCTACCAATACATCCACGGATGTCTTGGTATTCTTAAAAGTGATAGGTAAATTTTGCCCAATGGAGACAAAACTAGACAGGCCCAAAAACAAGGTAAATATCATTTTCATAGTACTTATTAAATAAAATTCCGAAGACCAAACGGCCTTCGGAATCTAAATTAAGAAATCAAATAAATCTTAGTATCCTGCATTTTGAGGGAAACCACCATTTTCAGATAAATCCACTTGCTTTTGTGGAATTGGACGTACATAGTGAATATCCTTAACACCTACAGCACCGTCTGTGTTGTAAAGCTTAACGCGCTCTACTAAGTTATTCCAACGCTTTAAGTCCATCCAACGGGTTTGCTCACCAGCAAGCTCACGTGCACGCTCTTCCATGATTAAGTTCATATCTACAGC
>CAJCBY010000154.1 GCA_903960725.1 uncultured Cytophagaceae bacterium
CGTCCACAAAGTGCCAGTGATAAATAATGCTATGGCCACTTTCTTAATTCCGACAGAAAACTGTTTCGTACTTAAATAATACCCCAGCACTAAATAACCGACATAACCAGTAAAATCAGTTAAGGCTACAGGTAGTTTCAGATAGGGAAAATGGGAATTATTAAACAAAATTGTCAATCCCCAAATGCCTAAAAAATACTGAATATGTGATTCGGGAGCCGACCTTATCCACCTACCAATAATAGGAATAAATAAATAGATCCCTATTATCATATAGATATACCAGAAATGGTAGGAGGCGCCATGAAAATATTGTTCCCCTAGCCAAGTTATTCCATCAGAAAATCCAAAGGCTTTACCGCGCAATCGAACCTGCCAATTAAAGAGAGTGAAAATCAAATTGTAAAAGAGAAATGGCAAAACGATGCGCATAAAACTCTTCCTTAGAAAGGGCCCAATTGCTTCTTCTCTTGGCAATAACAAAGCACCAGATAGCATGACAAAAATAGGGACTACGTAACGATAGCCCCCATTGTACAAATTAGCGAACCACCAATGGTCTGCTGGCTCCTTTGTGAATCTAAATAAAATAGTAGCCGAAGCATGAATTAAAATCACGCCGATAGTCGCATTAACACGCAAATTATCCAGCCAAGTTATTTTCATTTAACTGAAGGGCTGCTTATAATGGCGCTTCTTTGTGGCTGCATAAATCGCATTCGCAATAGACCCTCCTGTAGGTGGCAAGGCTGGCTCCCCTAAACCTGTAGGAGCTATTCCATTGTTGACAAAATGCGCATCAATGACTGGAATTTCATTCCCTCGAATCATGCGGTAGGTATTGAAATTTTGAGGACTTGCGACGCCTTTCTGGAAATTTAATTTCGCAAACATAGCGTGACCCATCCCATCAATAATCGCCCCTTTTACTTGATTCTCAGCACCACTTAGATTCACTACCTCACCACAGTCCGTTACGGCCGTTACTTTCGTGACTATAGGCTTTCCTTTTTCCACTTTAACCTCAGCGATTTGAGCCACGTAAGACAAGTGAGAATAATAAACACTAAAGCCTTGATTAACCCCTGGTTTTTTCTTCCAATTCGCTTTTTCTGCAACCTGTTTAATTACTTCTTCAAACCGCACCGGCTCATAAGTAATTTTACCCACAGGATTGGTTTTTACTTTTTCCAAAAGTTGTAATCGCATTTGAATTGGATCCTTTCCAGCTACCTCTGCCACTTCATCTAAGAAGGCTTGTTCCGCAAATCCTAGGAAATTAGTGATAGGTGCCCGCCATGGTCCTGTTGTTACCGCTGATTTTTGATCAAACGATTCAATCAGGACGTTTTCAATGGCTCCGACAGGGAAATTATCTTGTCGGGTCGAATTACCCGCGTTAATACCAACTCCTCGTAAATAAAAGGCAATAATTTCACCCTTTGCATCTAAACCAGCTTTGAAATGGTAGCGAGCTGCAGGGCGGTAAGTACCACCAGCCATGTCATCTTCTCTAGTCCACATAACCAAAACTGGTTTTTTAATCATACTTGAAAGCTCTGCCGCCTCCAAGACAAAATCATTACTTAAACGACGGCCAAAACCACCGCCCATTTTGGTCAATTCTACTTGAATTTTATCTACTGGAATTTTCAATAAATCCGAGACCGCCTTTTGGGCAGGTTGTGGAACCTGGGTAGGACCAGCTAAAAGAACTGAATCAGCCTTTACATCTGCAAAGAAGTTCATCGGTTCCATCGGGCTATGCGAAATAAATGGACATTCATAGGTAGCTTCCACTACTTTAACCGCCTTAGCGATAGCCGCAGAGAAATCTCCATCCTTACGCATCACTTGTGCCTTGTCCGTTTTCATACCCTCATCGAACCATTTTTGGTGGGTATCATTACTTTCTAAAGGTGTCTCAGAATCGTAATCACACGTCAAACTTGCACGTGCCTGCAGGATTGCATAGGTATTCTCCCCCACAATAGCGACCTTATTTTTGAACGAAACCACGTCAATAATTCCTGGCATCTTCTTCACATCCTCTGCAGAAAATGATTTCAAATTAGCCCCAAAAGGAGGGCGAACGATTTGAGCAAACACCATCCCTGGCTTTCTAATATCAATTCCAAAAATAGGCTTTCCTGTCACCACATTTTTGTTATCCACACCCTTAACCCGCGTTCCAATGATTTTATAGTCCTTGCGATCCTTGTAAGTCACTTCAGTAGGAACCGATAATTTAGATGCTGCTTCGGCAAGTGAGCCGTAAGAGGCTTTTTGGCCAGATGGACCTAGCACAAATCCTTTTGATGTTTTACAAGCTGCCACATTAACTTTCCATTGATCAGCCGCCGCTTGCATCATCATCTTACGAACAGTGGCTCCTGCTTTTCGTAAACGATCCCAAGAGTGCTTTAAAGCACCACTTCCTCCGGTTAATTGACGTTCAAATTGTTTCGTGTCTAAATCGGCTTGCTCCACTTGAACTTGCGCCCAATCCACATCCAATTCTTCCGCCACTACTACCGGAAAAGCAGTCTTAATTCCTTGGCCAATTTCTGGATTAGGAGAATATAAAATGATTTTGCCTAAATTATCAATAGATAAAAAAGCATTAAATCGACCGGCTGAGGCCACCACTTCCATGGCTGAGGCATCTGCCGAAAACCAATCAAAACCTAAGGTGAATACACCTGTAAATAAGGAGGCTTTTTGAATAAAATCTCTTCTTGATGTTTTCATTTCTTGATTTTTTTAGAGGCTAATTTTACGGCTTCTTGAATACGGTGATAGGTACCACAACGGCAAATATTACCCGACATACCATCCACAATTTCTTGATCAGTGGGATGTGGATTATTTTTCAAC
>CAJCBY010000155.1 GCA_903960725.1 uncultured Cytophagaceae bacterium
GAACTTTCAAAGGCCCCAGAGACAAGAATGGTCTGTTTAAAGACCTTATCACAACGTTTTACGACTTCAGACACTACTTTTCCGCCCCAAGTGGAGGAATCGATCTTGCCCTCTCCGGTAATGATGAAATCCGCTTTCAAAAGTGCTCGGTTAAAATGGATTTTGTCCATAATCCAGCTAGAACCGGGGACAATGTTAGCCTGTAAGAAGTAACGAGCGCCGGCTCCTAGGCCGCCCGCGGCTCCGGCTCCGGGTTCAGAGGCAATCAATCCGAAGATTTTGGCTATATTATTTAGACCTTTATCTAATTGTTTAATTACTGTGGTGGAGGCGCCTTTTTGAGCGGCGAAAATATGGGCTGCACCTGAGGTTCCAGCGAGTGGATTCGTCACATCGGTGACTACGGTGAAACTACAAGGGGCGAGTTCAGCCGCTGAAATAGAGGCGACTTGAATTAAATTTGCGCCTACTGGCTCTAGAATAGCGCCTTTTGCATCCAAAAACGTCCAACCCAGCGCTGCGGCCATCCCTATTCCCGCATCATTTGTGGCGGAGCCACCTACAGTAAGAATGATTTGAGTGGCGCCGCGCTTTAAGGCATCGGCAATCAGTACTCCAGTTCCAAAAGTCGAGGTTTTCAACGGATTGCGTTCCTTTTCCGCTAAAAGGGCAAGGCCAGAGGCGCGGGCCATTTCGATGTAGGCGGTTTTTTGGTCGGGTAACCATAAGTATTCCGCTGAAATGGGGCGCAGTAAGGGATCAACGGTGTCCGCCGAAATCCAGGTTCCGCCGTGCAATTTTTGAATAACCTCCAGTGTTCCTTCGCCGCCATCTGCAAGGGGGAAGGACGTGAAAACAGTTTTAGGACGGCGTTTCTTTATCCCTTTTTCAAGCGCTTCGCACACTTGCGAGGCAGAAAGAGATCCTTTGAACTTATCAGGGGAGATTAATACGTGCACGTTGAGGAATTTATAACGCAATTTACCGACAATTACTTAATTTTAGTGCATGAGAATTTTGACCACCCTAGCACTACTGCTTTTCCTATTTAGCTCTTGTACCCATCAGCCTGATTTGGCTGGTTTTGATGTGGACGCATTTAAGGGCGACCGCGGAGGTTGTGCGGGGACCAGAGAAAAACAAATTGATTGGCTGAAGACGCATAAAATGACCTGGAAGGGGGTTAGCTCTAATGATTTGGAAGACATTTTAGGCAAACCAGATATTCAACAATTAGCAGATCGGAACCAAGAGTACTATATCTATTATTTAGAAAAAGGCCCTCAGTGCGAGGCGATTAAAAATCCGTCAAAAGCTCGAACGATGGCCTTCCGCTCCAGCGCTATGGGCTTAACGACCGAGATTACATTTCAGCAAGGTCTACCCTGATGCATGAATTCTACCCCTAGAAAGTAATTTGCTCCTTCTTTTATCTTAAGGCTCCGTAGATCATATTTTCTACCTTTTCTTGAAAATCGCCATGGGAATTAGGCGTGTGTTGCGTCATAATCAAGACGATCATTTTCTCCTTAGGATCTGCCCAGTAGGTCGTACCATAATAGCCTCCCCAAGAGAAGGATCCCTTGTTACGCATCTTGCGGTTAGCTGATTTTTCTCCAGCTAACATAAAGCCTAAACCATAGGAATCGTCCCCCATCGGGAAATTTGGGCTTATCATCAATTCCGCAGTACGGCGTCCGATAATCTGTTGCCCGTTGTATTTGCCCCCATTTAAGATGCACTGTAAGAAAATAGCGTAGTCAAAAGCCGTAGAAGAAAGACC
>CAJCBY010000156.1 GCA_903960725.1 uncultured Cytophagaceae bacterium
ATTAGACATCATTAAAACGGGGCGCATTTGGTATAAAAAAGCGACAGTGAAAGATACTGCGATAGAGATTGTAGGGAATACAGCGATCGTTTGGAATCGCATTACATTAGATGCTATCGTCCGGGAACAAGTGGCGGTTACGGAGTTTACGGTGACGGAAGTCTACCAGAAGCAAGAGAACGATTGGAAGATGCTCGCATTGACATTTAGTAGCGTGCGTGATACGCACCAGATTAAACACTAAGATTAATTGAATATCTTTACCACAAACCTGCTAATTCACCACGACTATGATCAAGAAATATTCCGTTAAGATTAACAAGAAAGTCCACCAGGTAGAGGCGGATGAAAATATGCCCCTTTTGTGGGTGCTACGTGACATCCTAGGCATGGAAGGTACGAAATACGGTTGCGGTGTCGGCTCTTGCGGCGCTTGCACAGTACACTTAAATGGCGACGCTGTTCGCTCCTGCCAATTGCCCATTTCGGCTTTAGCGGGTATGGAAATCACCACTATCGAAGGTTTGTCAGCGAAAGGCGATCACCCCGTTCAAAAAGCGTGGGTGGATGTGGACGTCGCGCAATGCGGTTATTGTCAGTCTGGCCAAATCATGAGCGCCGCGGCTCTCTTGAAAAACACACCTAATCCAACGGAAGAAGATATTGAAAACTTCATGACCGGCAACATTTGCCGTTGTGGAACCTATACGCGTATCAAAAAAGCCATTCAACAAGCCGCTTCGAAATAAGATGAAAAAGACAGACTCAAATTATAGCAGACGCTCGTTCTTGAAAGTAACATCGCTATCCGGCGGAGGCATGATGCTAGGTATTTCATGGTTCGCGAGTGCAAAACCAGAAGACAGTCTAGCAGAATTAAATATCGAACCCGTATGGCAAGAGGTGACAAGTTTTATCAAAATCGCATCGGATAATTCGATCAAAATATTCTCTCCTAATCCAGAGTTTGGCCAAAACGTAATGACCTCTTTACCGATGTTAATCGCAGAGGAATTAGATGTGGATTGGAAGCAAGTGGAAGTGGAACAAGGTAATTACGACCCCAAAGCATTCCCGCGTCAGTTTACCGGAGGTAGCCAAGGTATTCGTATGGCTTGGAAGCAATTACGGACGGTGGGTTCTGCAGCGCGTCAGATGATTTTGACGGCGGCCAGCCAAGCTTGGAATTTACCTGTTTCGGAATTGACCACGGCGAACGGAATGATCACGCACGCGTTCAGTGGGAAGTCAGAAACCTACGGGACTTTTGCCGCGGCAGCAGCGAAATTACCGGTGCCGAAAGACATTGTCTTGAAAGGAAATCAATCATTCCGCTTAATTGGTACCCCACAAAAGAATGTAGTAGCACCCAAAATTGCACAAGGAAAACCCTTGTTCGGGATGGATTACCGCGAGGCGGGGATGTTAATTGCGATGACCGAACGTCCTCCGGCTTTTGGTATGCGATTAAAATCCTTCGATGCAACCGCAGCGAAGAAGATGCCGGGAATCGTGGATATTTTCCCGATCAAAGTCTTTAATGATGATCACAAATTTGCCGGTTTTGATACGCGTTCATTCAACGAGGTGATTGCCGTCGTGGGCAAGTCTACTTGGGATGTGATGAATGCGCGCAAGAAAATTAAAGCTGTGTGGGAAGTGGCGCCAGAAAGAAAAGAGATGGGAGTGAAT
>CAJCBY010000157.1 GCA_903960725.1 uncultured Cytophagaceae bacterium
CAGCGCCACATAATATTTCAACGCATCATCAGAAGGCACGAATAAGGCCAAATGAGGCTCATGGTCTAACACATGGTTCGCCATCTCTTTCTTCTCATCCTCTGTCACATAGGGTGGGTTCGACACAATCACGTCCCAAGTACCTTCAGAGGAAGGCCAGGCAAAAATATCTTGTTGTTTGAATTCCACCTCGGCTACTAAAGCCTGCGCATTTTGACGAGCCATACCCAGCGCCCCCTCAGAAATATCCCAAGCCTCCACTACTAAAGACGGCCGTTCTAATTTCAAGGAAATGGGAATACAGCCTGAACCAGTTCCCACATCTAAAACCGAGGCATTCTCGGACGCGTGAGTCAAAACAAGATCTACTAATTCTTCCGTCTCCGGACGTGGAATCAAGGTGTCTGCATTCACCTGAAATAAATGGTCCCTAAAATAGGTCTTGCCCATCACGTATTGCAAGGGTTCACCAGCAGCCAGACGCGCTAAACGCGACGACCAATCCTGCGGTAAATCCACTTCTTTTTTCAACATGATATCCATCGAGCTAACATTCCATCCCAAGTCCAAGCAACGAAAGGCAATCGCACGGGCCTCGGAGGGCTCGTAATGCGGTAAAATCGCTTCGGTTATTTGCTGGATGAGAATAGGACTGGCAATCGATTTCATTTGTGGAGAATTTGGGTAAATTTACGAATTATAAACCGACGAAAACGCTATGAAAAAATTAATACTACCGCTCATCACAATCCTTGGAATACAGGCAACCGTGCAAGCACAATACAAAACGATAGGAAAGATTCACGTCCATGATGAATCTGTCAAAACCTTGATCGACCCGTCCACTCCTATTGAGATTGTGGCAGAAGGCTATACTTGGTCTGAGGGACCAGTTTGGGTGAAGAAAGGAGGCTATCTCTTGTTTTCGGATGTGCCTGAAAATAAAATCTATCAGTGGACCGCGGAAAAAGGAGCAGTGCTTTATTTGACACCTTCAGGGTATACGGGAAAGGACTATTATTCCTATGAGCCGGGGGCAAATGGATTGATTATTAACCAAAAAGGAAACCTGGTTTCAGCTGAACATGGGGATAGACGGATAGCCGAAATGCCTTTGGGAAAACCCGAATTAAAAAAATCACTGTCAGGATTGTGGGAGGGCAAAAAACTCAATAGCCCTAATGACGTCATTCAAGTCAAAAATGGCGACTACTATTTCACCGACCCACCTTATGGGCTGCCTGGTCGCGGAAAAGACGAACCCGCGAAGGAATTAGCCTATCAAGGGGTGTTCCGCTTGACTAAAAAGGGGGAATTGAGCTTGCAATATTCGAAAATGGCCAGACCTAACGGCTTAGCGATGAACCTAGACGAAAGCGTTATGTATGTAGGATCTTCTGAACCAAAGGAATCCCACATTTTGGCATTCCCGGTTGACAAAAAAGGAAATTTAGGGGAGCCTAGCGTTTTCTTCGATGCAGCGGAATTAGCCAAACAAGGAATTCGGGGTGGTTACGATGGAATGAAGCTAGATTCAAAAGGCAATATCTGGACGACAGGTCCGGGTGGAATTTTGATCATTAGCCCCGCTGGAAAATTACTAGGTCGAATTGAAACGGGGAACCCGAACTCGAATGTGAATTTTGGCGAAGATGGATCGACGCTGTTTATCACCTCTAAGATGAACCTATTGCGCGTGAAGACCCAAACGAAAGGATTGAAATAAATGCGCGCGCAGGGCGTGAAGACAACATAAAAAAGGCCTCGAACTTGCGATCGAGGCCTTTTTTATTTTACAATTTTCTGATTTTAATATTTCTAAAC
>CAJCBY010000158.1 GCA_903960725.1 uncultured Cytophagaceae bacterium
CATAATAACCTGGGCCTTTGGCCTGATTAAATTCATCATAACCACGCGGACCTTTTTCCGAATCAACCGACGCATCCGGTCCTACCTCACCCCAATACAAGAAACCCGTTTTCGAGTCAATACTTGGTCTCCACGGATTGCGATGACCCATGGTGTAAATCTCTGGCTTCGTCTTAGGCGTGCCAGGAGCAAATAAATTACCTTTTGGGATCGTGTATGTGCCATTCGCCTCTGGGTGAATGCGTAAAATCTTTCCACGTAAATCATTCGTATTCGACGCACCACGTTGATCATCCCAATACGCTTGACCCGGACGCTCATCGATAGGCGCATACCCATCAGAATTACTGTTACTTGTATTATTTCCTACAGTTAAGAATAGGTTTCCTGATTTGTCAAAAACCATTCCACCACCCGTATGGCAGCATTCCTCCCGCTGGGTAGGTACCTCTAGTAGCACTTTTTGCTGCTCCACTAACAACTCATCTCCACGCAATTCCATACGAGCTAAAATGTGCTTAGTCTCCGTCGGATGCGCATAATAAAGATATAACCAGTGATTTTTGCTGAAGTTAGGGTCCAAAACAATTCCCATCAATCCCTCCTCTGCCACACGCTCTTGACCCAAACGGTTCTTGTATTTCGTGTTCACATTTAAGTGTGCAATGGTTTTTGTCTCTTTGGTCTTCGTATCATAAGACTTCACATCCCCTTTTCGCTCTACGAAAAGAATACGTCCGTCCGGCAAAAAGGTAAACTCCATCGGTTCATCCAATTTGTCCACCAATACTGACTTAACAAAACGATTTTCTTCGGGGACCTGAGCAAACGACTGCAGCACAGGAAAAGCCACTAAAAGGGCGAGGGTAATTTTCTTAATCATAGGTCTAATTTATTATTATGCAAAAATGATACAATAATCGGATTTTAAAAATAGTTGAAGGAAAAATGAGACGAAATCCCGGAAAAGGGAGAGTATAGATTAGAGAGTAAAGAGTAGAGATAGTAGAGTGGAAAGTAGAAATTTATTTTCAGACTTCGGACTCATTTCCTCCGGACTTTTTATCTTTACTCTCTACTCTATAATCTCTACTCTAAAAATGAAATCACTCCTTTATCTCCTCCTCATCATCCCCACCCTCTTATTTTCTCAAACAAATAAAGACGAAAACGATATCAAGTCTGTCCTGCAAACTCAGATTAAACTGTGGAATACAGGAGATATCAAGGGTTTTATGGAATACTATGAAAAATCCCCAAACCTAAAGTTTATCGGTAAGTCTGGTGTAGTTTCAGGTTGGGAGGCTACGTTGCAACGCTATTTAAAATCTTACCCAAATCGCGAAACGATGGGAACCTTGGATTTTGATATTCAAGAAATCGATGTGACAGAAGGTAAAACAGCTTGGGTTTTAGGCAAATGGCATTTAACGAGGCCATCAGTGGGCGATGCAGGCGGCTACTTTACGTTATTGATGAAGAAGGTGAATGGGAAGTGGTTAGTGGTGAGGGATCACACTTCGTAGTCCGTAGGAAATTAGTCCGAAGTCCGTAGGAAAATTATTTCCTACGGACTCCCTACGGACTTTTCATCTCTACTCTATACTCTCCTATCTCTAATCTAAACTCCTTCGGACTCCCTCCCTACGGACTTTTCATCTCTACTCTATACTCTCCTATCTCTAATCTTATTTCCTCCGGACTAGCGACTAGTGACTAGTGACTCCCGTCTACTGATTACTGATTACTGGCTACTAGATACTCACCCTCGAGAACACATAAAACATCTCCCCCGCAATCTGTCTCGATCTTGCATCGTATTGCTCAGCCTCTTCCGGGGTGTCATCAAAAGCTTTGGGATCCTCATAACGCACCGGAATGCGGGCCTCCGCTCCTGGAATGAAAGGACAATTTTCGTCAGCGTGTGAACAGGTCATTACCGTTGCAAAAATACCGTGCGGGTTGATGACGTCGTCGTATAATTTCGAGAATAGAATGATCGGACGCGAATCTTGGGTGTGTAAGGCGAAATAGATGGGGTTAGAATGCCCGTGTTTAGATACAATAAAACCCATTCGCTCTAAGGAAGCCACAGTGCGTTCGTTGCAGGCCGTTACTTCTACTCCACCCGAATAACATTGAGCTGGGATTTGGAAATAGTCGGCGGCGGTTTGAGCCCAGACTTGTGATAATTGAGAGCGGCGCGAGTTGTGCGTGCAGATAAAATTCAGGCGAATCGGCTGCTCCTTTTTGCGTTTGTCTTTGATGTAATCGATCAAGACTTGTAGTATTTCTCGGCGCTCGGCTGGGATGTCGAGGGAGAGAATTTGGTCCAAATTTTGGTTTAACGTATCCTTCATTTTAGCAACATCCTGAGCCTGGGGCACAAGCGTTTGCGGCTTGGACTTCGGCGATTTTTAATTTTGGTTTTTCTTCAGCGACTGCAGCTGGCGGCATACAGCAAGCTGACGCATCCTGTGCAGCGTAGTGAGGGTCATTAAATTCCGCGTCTTCGTGGAAATAGTAGACTTCCCACTGAACACCGTCTGGGTCTGTTGCCCAGAATTTGTCTTGAACGGCGAAGCAGCAAGAGGTTCCTATTTCTTCTTTGGAAACAATCCCTTGCGTTCTTGCAACTACTAAACGGGCATTCATCTCTTCCGCCGTCTCCACTTGGAAACCAAGGTGTCCAAAATTCGCTTGAACGCGTTCTGGATTTTCAATGAATGAAATGATCAAAGAGGGACTATCTAACACGTATTTCGCGTAGCCTGGCTTCACTTTTGTGGCTGGCTGACCGAAAAAAGTCGAGTAAAAATTTACCGATGCCGCTAAATTGCTGACATACAGGGAGACGTGCATTCGTGGAAAGCTCATATTAACAACAGTTAGATTTTTGTGCAACAAAATAATTTTCGAAAAACTCCCCAAAAAGCTGGCTAAATTCCGCCCACTTTTCTGGGTTAATGCAATAACAAACGGAGACGCCTTCGATGGTTCCTTGGATGAAGCCGACTTCTTTTAATTCTCTTAAATGCTGAGAAACGGTGGCTTGGGCTAAACCTAGTTCTTGGACTAGATCTCCATTTATACAGGTATTGGATTTTACCAAAAACTGCAAAATAGCCACGCGTGCAGGATGTCCGAGTACTTTGGCCATCTGAGCAATCGCATTTTGTTCGTCTGTAAAGAGGTCAGTTTTGGTGATTCCCATTTTAATTGTTATTATATTGCAATATTACGATGAATAAAGCAAATAAAAAAGGCCGAAGCCTAATTTATTTTAATCTCTATAATTCAATGCAGGTTTGCGATCGCCTAAAAGTGCCTTATATTTAAATTCAGCCCCTTTTCGCTTGGTCCATTCTGCTTTAGCCGCATCGATCAAGGCAGGATTCTTGAATAAATCCATGGCGGTTCCTGCTAAGGTTTTGGCAGCTACCATCATCCCTTTTTTACCTATGCTCATTCCACCTGCAGCCACCGCTTGCCAGCTATGGGCAGTCGTGCCTGGAACCCAAGTCGCTGTTCCTAAACCTATCGTAGGAACTACCCAGCTCACATCCCCCACATCTGTCGAACCTCCACCACTCGGATCTGGACGACCCGGAACAACCGAGGAAGTCGACGCTAAATCAGTAGGTAACATGCCCGGAGTTTGTTGAATTTGTTTTGCGAAAGCGAGTTCCGATGGATTCAAGGTATACCCTCCTATCGTTTGCAAGTTTGCGCTCATGATAGAGGCTAACTTATCATTTGGCAAAATCTCATATACTCCACCAATTACCTCTAATTCATAGCGGGTTCCAGTTCCTAAGGCAGCACCTTCGGCGGCCTTTTCCAGGCGATTCCACACATCCGTCACGATATCGCGTTGCGGAGAACGCACATAATAATAGACCTCTGCGTAATCTGGAACGATATTTGGCGCCTTTCCGCCATTCGTAATCACATAGTGAATTCGGGTAGAGGACGGTACGTGTTCGCGCATCATATTTGCCATAAAGTCCATGGCCTCCACGGCATCTAAAGCAGAGCGTCCTCTCTCTGGAGAAGCAGCTGCGTGCGAAGAAAGACCATAAAAGCGGAACTTCCCTGTTTTATTTGCCAAAGAAGAGCCCACTCCTACCGAATTCGCATCGCTCGGATGCCAGTGCAACATCACATCTGCGTCATTGAATAATCCTTCCCGCACCATATATACTTTACCGGATCCACCCTCTTCTGCCGGACATCCGTATAACTTAATCGTTCCTTTTCCTCCCGTTTCCTTTAACCATTCTTTGATGGCAATCGCTGCAGCAGAGGATCCCGTCCCAAAAAGATGGTGGCCACAGGCATGACCTGAGGCGCCTCCTAACGATCTTTTCGTCGGTATAGAATCTTGTGATAAACCTGGCAAAGCATCGTATTCAGCCATAATTCCGATGACCGGCTTTCCTTGACCATAGGATGCAACGAAGGCTGTTGGAATGCCGGCTACTCCTGATTCAATGGTAAAACCTGCCTGTTTTAAGGTTTCCTGCAAAAGCGCTGAGGATTGTTTTTCTTTATATCCGACTTCGGCGAAGTTCCAGATTTTCTGTGCGATCGCACTGTAATGCGATTCTTGTTGTTGAATTCTAGCTAAGACTTTCTTTTTATCAGCGTCTTGGGCAAAAACGTGTAGACTAACTAAAACGAGTAGGAGTATTTTTTTCATAATTGAGGTACAATAAACTTAAATTTAGCAGGAAGAACTTGGAAATCAAATTGATTTGACGTTTGGACTTCTCCGTCTACCTGGGCGCTGAGGATACGACTTGTCTTTATACTAATCTTTTTGGTTTGTGAAAATTCCACTATGGGGAGATTTACGTGCTTCCCCGATTGAATAATGGGCATATAGTAGAGGCGCTTCCAAACAGGTATAGGGTCACAAAACAGGACATCGAGCAGGCCATCTTGCACGGAGGCTTTGGGAAAGAAATGAAAGCCTCCACCTGCCCTCGAGGAGTTGAACACCATGCATAAGAAAACCTCTCGGCCTCCTAGAATTTGATAGGTTTTGAACTTCAATAAGTTCGGAATAGCTGCCAAATAATACCCTAACCCTCCTTTAAAATAGCGAATAGAATCCATCGACTTCAACACTTCTCCCTCGATTCCGATCCCAACCCCATTCAAGAAAAGTTGCCCATTACAGTCTCCGGCATCGAAGGCTTCCACGTGACCACCTAATACCGCATCTAAATGTGCGCGCCTCGATAGCTCCCCAAATAATTTCCAATAAAAATCATTCCCTGTCCCGCCTTTGAATAAGGCGATCGGAATATCGACCGAAGGGTATTTATTCACAAAATAATTGAATGTTCCGTCGCCGCCCATCACCCAAACTTGATCAAAATCACCTAGCTCAGAGGGCCACTCTTTTGTAAAAAGCTGAATTTCCCAATCGGTTTTTTCTGCCTTTACGGCCTGCATGACCCAAGAAAAATAGTTCGCAATCGCAACGGTCTTTTTAAGGGGATTAATTAGAAAAGCTATTTTTTGACTCATCAGCATAGAATTGTTTAAATTTAACATAAAATAAATCAATATGTCAAATTCACTACCTACCGCCATCATTACCGGAGCCTCCCGTGGAATCGGTCGCGCTTTAGCTTTATTGCTGGCTCAGAATAATTATCAATTAAGTTTAGTCGCACGAAATAAAGGGGAATTGAAAGACCTAGCGGCAGAAATAACGGAAATCGGGCATCGTCCTTTGTATTTCGACGGGGATGTTTCGGAGGAGGCTTTTGTCACTAATGCGGTAGAAAAAACGGTGCATACTTTTGGCCATATAGATTTTGTGATTAATAATGCGGGGGTGGGAGCTTTTGGACCTACTGAATCTTATTCTGCTACGCAATGGGATCAGGTGTTTGATACGAATGTAAAAGGAACTTTTTTGTTTTGCCAAAAGGCTCTTCCACATCTGAAAACCGCTAAAAAAGGCCACCTCATCACGATTGCATCAGATGTAGCGAAACGCGTTTTTGATGGAGGTTCACTTTATTGTGCGTCAAAATATGCACAGCACGCGTTCACCGAAGCCCTCAGAAAAGAGGTACGAAAAGACGGCATCAAAGTAAGTACTATCTATTCAGGTTTAGTCGATTCTCATTTTCATGCCGACCCCGCTGGAGATCCGTCTCATGCTGGCTGGTTAAGCCCAGAAGATATGGCGAATAGCATTTATTATGTGATGAATCAGCCGGCGCATGTCGTTATCGATGAATTGATGATTCACCCGCTAAATCAGGAATATTAAGTCAACAGTGTAGGACAGTTTGCAGGACTAGATTAGAATTTTTAAATTTAATCTACTAATAAACCTATCAAACATGTCCCAGTGGAAACCCTCCCTAAGTTTTAGCCAAATCGTCAACATGAACGTTGGATTTTTTGGCATTCAATACAGTTTCGGATTGCAGCAAAGTGCTGTAAACCCCATCTATGACTTCCTGGGGGCAAGTCCAGACGAAATTCCTTTATTGAATCTTGCGGGACCAGTGACCGGTTTATTAATTCAGCCTTTTATTGGCGCCTTAAGTGATGGCACCTGGCATCCTAAATGGGGTCGTCGAAAACCCTATTTTTTCATAGGAGCCTTATTGTGCAGCATTTGCCTTTTATTGTATCCTTTCTCGTCTTCTTTGTGGATGGCGGCCAGCTTATTGTGGATCTTAGATGCTGGAAATAATACGGCGATGGAGCCTTACCGCGCCTTTGTAGCCGATAAATTGAATGAAGAGCAGCAGCCTACTGGGTTTCAGATGCAGAGTTTTTTCACTGGTTTTGGCCAAACCCTAGCCAACCTATCCCTCTTCATTTTTCCGATGATCTTCATCGGAAAGACTGGTTCACTTCCTACCTGGGTGTATGCCTCCTTCTTTTTAGGGGCCGTTTGTTCCATCGGATCCATCTGGTGGAGTATGCATACCACCTCAGAAATAGAACCAACTCCTGAGGAAATTGCTGAAATCCGGGCAAGAAAAACAAGTGTACTTCAATCTATTCGCGAAATTTTCCACGCGATTGGCGAAATGCCTAAGGTGATGTGGCAATTGGCTTTAGTGTACTTATTCCAGTGGTATGCCTTGTTCTGTTATTGGCAAAACTCCTCTAAGAGTATCGCCTTATCCGTTTGGAATGCAACGCCGAAAGATAATCCTGAATTGTATGAGAAAGCGGTTTCCTGGACCGGTTTAGTGAACGGATGGTACAACATCGTGACGTTTTTGTCTGCGCTGGCATTAGCTGGTTTTGCCAAAAAATACGGTGCAAAATCTGTACACATGATTTGCCTTATTCTAGCAGCAGCTGGTTTCCTAGCCTTCCCACATATTGAAGATAAAAACTTGTTATTTTTCGCGATTTCTGGCTTTGGAATTGGCTGGGCGAGTATGATGGGTATTCCCTATTTATTGGTTGTAAGTGATATTCCAAAAGAACGGTATGGGGTTTATATGGGAATCATCAATATGATGATTGTGATCCCGATGATTCTACAAAATCTATCATTTGGCTATATTTTAAAGCATTTTTTAGACAACGATCCCAGAAATGCGATTACCTTTGCAGGTGTTTTATTAGCCATTGCAGCCCTAGCGACTGCCTTAATTAAACAATCCCCAACTAAACAATCCGCATGAGTGTCATTTGTATAGGCGAAGCCTTGATTGATATGATTTGTACTGACAAGGGTTCTAGCCTTTCAGACGGTCAAAATTTCTTAAAGAAACCCGGAGGAGCTCCCACGAATGTGGCGGCGGCCATCGGTGCCTTGGGTGGCGAAGTTAGCTTGAGTGCAAAAGTGGGAAATGATCCATTTGGACGACAAATGATATCGGTGATGCAAGATTTCAACGTGAACACAACACACGTTCACTTAGACACGAAATCATTCACCACTTTTGCCTTCGTTTCCTTGATGCTCGATGGAGAGCGTGATTTTGTTTTTAACCGCGGAGCAGATGCAGAACTAACGGAAGCAGAAGTGGCAGCTATCGATTTAGCGGGCGTAAACATAGTTCACTTCGGATCTGCTACAGCTTTCCTAACAGGACCGTTAAATGCGGCCTATTATTCGTTGAAAGACCGAGCGAAAAAAGATGGCAAAATCATCAGTTTTGATCCGAATTACCGGCATTTATTGTTTGGGGATAAAATACCGTCCTTTATCAAGCAAAGTATGATTTTCTTGAAAGAGGCCGATTTTACGAAGCTATCGGATGAAGAGGCGATGTTAATCACAGAAACGGGGACTTTAGAAGAGGCCACCAAAGTATTGTTAACTATCTGTCCGGGCGTGTTCGCCATTACCTTAGGCAAAGACGGCACTTTATTAGGTTTAGGAGGTAAAACCTATATCATTCCGAGCATTCCCGTGAATCCGGTGGATACAACAGGAGCAGGGGATGCCTTTGTAGGTGCAGTGCTTTATCAATTAGATGGATTGAATATCCAAGACCTTGATTTTGCTGCTTGGAAAAAGATCGTGGAAAATGCGAATAAGGCCGGTGCTAGAACCTGCGAATACCTTGGGGCAATGGAGGCCTTCAAAAATTTGAATAACAGTATTTTTAATTAATCTAACGTGTACAATTCTGCTCTCCAAAAACAGGCAAATGCGCTTGTAAAATCATATAAAATTAAAGACTCTGCCTTTCAAGAACGCTTGACCGCGAATCTCGATGATATACATAATCACTTCAAAGCGATCTATGGTGATAGTCCTTTGTTTACCGATTTAATCCAAACCATTTTCCAAGCTTACACCAATCGCATTCCAGAGCTGAAAAAGCGAGATGAAGCGAAGGCAAAGAAAGAAGATAATTGGTTTTTGAGCCAAGACTTAGTGGGAATGAGTTTGTATGTAGATCGTTTTGCCGGCAAAATCACGGATTTACCCGCTAAAATCCCGTATTTGGAGAAACTAGGAGTGAATTTCCTACACTTAATGCCCTTGTTTAAAAGCCCAGAAGGAGAAAGCGATGGTGGATATGCGGTGGAAGATTTTCGGGTAGTAGAGGAGAAATTAGGAACAATCGAGGATTTACGCGAGTTCCAAAAGGCCCTGCAACAAAAGGATATGTACTTAATGATCGACATTGTGTTAAATCACACGTCGCATCACCACGAATGGGCAAAGCTTGCAAAGGCAGGTATCAAAGAATACCAAGATTATTTTTACATGTACGACGACCGCCGCATCCCGGATGCGATGGAGGAAACCATGCCAGAGATATTCCCAGAAAGCTCTCCCGGTAGTTTTACCTATGACGAAAAGTTAGACAAATGGGTGATGTCAGTTTTTCATCATTACCAATGGGACTTGAATTACACCAATCCTAAAGTCTTCATAGAAATGCTCGCGAACGTTTTTTACTACGCGAACTTAGGAGTGGATGTGGTGCGCATCGATGCGCCAGCCTTCATTTGGAAACAAATGGGAACCAGCTGCCAAAACCTACCCGAAGCACACCAATTATTGCAATTAATAAAAATGTGTGTGGAGGTTGCAACACCTGGAATGGCCATTTTAGGCGAGGCTATTGTGGCTCCGGCGCAGATTATGGAATATTTTGGGACAGGTCGTTTTGCCACACACGAATGCGATTTTGCCTATAACGCCACCCAAATGGCCGTTCAATGGGATGCGTTAGCGACCGGAGACATCCGCGTGATGCATCACGCGCAAAATGAATTAGTCCGTAAACCAAAAGGTGCGACGTGGTTAACTTATACGCGTTGCCACGATGATATCGGATTAGGTTATGACGATTGGATGATCGAGCAAGCTGGATTTAATCCATACGATCATCGCTCCTATATTAAAAACTACTATAGCGGCGGTATTGATTCCCCTGCAGTCGGAGCCCTTTTTGCGGTGAATCCGAAAACTCAGGATGCGCGCCTTTCTGGTTCTTTAGCTTCGCTTTGCGGCTTAGAGAAAGCCATCGCTTCTAAAGATACAACAGCTGTACAGACCTCCATCGATAAAATAACCCTGATGCAGGCGCAAAGTCTATTTGTAGGGGGCGTTCCGATGTTATTCTATGGTGATGAGGCGGCTTATACGAATGACTATTCGTATTTACAGGATTCAGGAAAATCGTATGACAACCGCTGGATGCACCGCCCACTGATTGATTGGAATAAGAATGCGGCGGTAGACTCCCCGAATACGGTGGAAAATAGGGTATTCTCCAATCTACAGAAACTGATCAAGCTGCGTAAATCACTGAAAGCAGTGGCTGACCTGAAAAACATCCATTGGTTAGAAGTGCACAATAATTCAATCATCGGTTTTGAGCGTTACCTACATGGGGAGAAAGTCTATTTCTTATTCAACTTCAGCGCACAGCCGCAAGAGGTGACCTATTATATGTTAGGTGCGTTCGGGGAACGCGCAACTGCTATGAAAGACCTGTGGTCAGGAAAAACAATCCAAATCGGGATGGACCATGATCATTTGGCCTTTGCTCCTTACCAGTTTTATGTCTTAAAATAAAAAAACATCCCCCAGAAGGGGATGCTTTTTAAGAATCAAAATTCAATCATTAAACACTAAAAAACCTTTAGGCGGATTATAAAATTGCGTCCAAAGCCTTCTTACTGATTCGAAGGCTTTCGAAAGCGTCTTTTGGGAAATCGTGTTCTACAAAGAAGTGCTCAAGCCCTCCTGATTTCGCCGCAGCAAAAATGCGCTTGTAGTTCACAACACCCTCTCCCACCGGGAGAATATTTTTAAATTCTGAGTCGAGATCTTTTATATGGCATAAAGGGAAACGTCCTGGGTGTTGTTTAAACAATTCCACCGGATCCACACCTGCCTTTGCAGCCCAACCTAAATCAAGTTCAAATTTCAATAAATCTGCAGGAATTTGAGAGGTAAATACGTCGAAGGCTTTTTGGCCATCCACCACTTTAAATTCTGCATCATGATTATGGTAACAGAAGACCAACCCTGCTTTCTTTGCTAATTCTGCTGCCTTATACATAGACGCCACGGATGCCGAAACTTCATCCTTAGTCTCTATCGGCGTATTCGCACACACTAAATACTTCACCCCTGCCTCTGCGGCATTGTCTACAGCTTGCTGCGCATCATCGCGTAGATTTAACATCTTAGGGAAACGCGACATATCTGCTCCGGGACGAGGTTTCATAGGAGCACCTCCTACATGGTGCGCTACCCAATTCAAACCTAAATCCTTGTTCAAGGCCATAAACTCTTTGCCTTTCATCCCATAAAAACCGGGTAACATCGAGAATGCAGATTCAATTTCACTATAACCTAGATCCGCAATCTTCTGCAAATTACCCTTCACATCTTGGTCAAATTTGCCAAAAAAGGTAAACAATTGAATACCCACCGGACGGCTAGTATACGATTGAGCTGATAAGAAATGAGGAGCTAAAAGGCTAGCAGCAAGAAAGGAGCTAGATTGCTGAAGAAATCTTCTTCTCGAGTTCATAATTGATAGGTTTAGAGGTAACAGATCAAATTTAATGTATTTAATTGATACAATAAATTATTTTTTCCATTTTTCTCCAAAAACCGTCCTAAAGGTCAACTCGCTTGCCTTAATGGATGTATTATTTTTATGCCAAGCAAAGTCGCCTCCATCCTTATGGCAATCCACATAATAAACGCGATGGCCCCAATTGAGCACTCGATCACCCGATTGGTAGATAGGCGCATCGGCCATATTGTTATCAAACGAACAATTCACTAAATAAAATTGTGCCTCCCGGTGGTAGCGCCCTAACTTATATCCTGGATCCCCGATGAACCGGCAGTTCTTCAAAACCGTCTTTGCCCCTTGCTCTCCAGATCCATCATGCCATATCGCTGCACTCGTATTGTGACACACAAAGGTGCAATTCTCTGCTAACGCATAGCCCCGTGGACAATATAAATCCACTCCTCCTTCAATCAAACAGTCATTTAAATAATACATCCCCGCGTTCACATCCCAAGGACTCACCGTATCACCCCCACCAGACCGGATTGTGCAATGCTCGAAAGACAGCCTTGTTGCACCCGGCATCGTTCTCACCGCAAACTGATGACCATCTGCACGTACAATTTTCTCTCCCTCCTTCTCCCCTTTTTCCCTTGGTAAGGCATATTTTTGGATCGTTGTTGCGCTTTCTTTACCCGCCTCATTCAAACACGGAATCGTCACATCTTTGCTCACCGTAAATCCATAGTCATTCACAATCGTCATCTGCTTAAACGATATATCGTGCCCTTTGATATTTAAAACACCCGCACCATAATCATCCGGATTAGCACAACGCCAAATATCCCGCGCAATCGTCTCCTGCAAAACCACACCTTCCCTGCTTTCCCCTACAAAACGGATATGATGCTTGAGCGAATCAATGAATACCTTTTCTCGGTAAAGCCCATTCTTAATAAAAATCTCCTGACCCGGACGCGCTGCATCCACCGCAGACTGTATTGTCTTAAAGTCAACACCCACTACCAGTCGTTTGCGCATAAAACGGTCCATCCGTTCGACCACCTGATCGAACCAGTGATTCATTAATACAAACGTATGTGGCGATTTTTCGAAGGTAAAGTATTCCGTATGAATCCCTAGATCCGTCATCTTTTGTATAAAATCTGTACGCCCTGCATGCATGCGCTCAACACCCGAATTTAAGAAAAGCACAGGTGGATCCGCTTTTGAAACGTGGCTCAAAGCTGAACCCTGCTTCCAAATGGCCTCGCCATCTATTTTATTATAGCCGAAATAATGGGTCGCTGCTGAAATTCGCTTGCTATCATCCCCCTCTCCTGATTCCGGATGAATGAAGGCTAAAATTCCATCGATATCGATCACTCCGGCTATTTTTACTCCCTTACCATAGCTGTTTTCATCTTGAACAGCACCTAACAGCGCGGCCATTTGGCCCCCTGCTGAATAACCAGCTACGTAGATTTCTCCTACATTTTTACGCTTTGAAACCCATTGCAAGGCTGCCTGTGCATCTAACATCGCCGCAGGATACAAGGCTTCTGTGGACAAACGGTATTCGACTAAAAAGACCCGATAGCCACGATCTGCTAAGGCTTTTGCTAAAGGAATATGCTGTGAACGATGTCCTGTTCTCCAGCCACCG
>CAJCBY010000159.1 GCA_903960725.1 uncultured Cytophagaceae bacterium
GAAATTCTTAATCAAATGGTCGAGAAGGCCAAAGATTTAGGGGCCTCAGCACTAATTGAAGTAAAATATTCTGTTTATAGCACTCAAACAGCGAACGGCTTTACCTTTACTGGAAAAGCGGTTCGTTACGTGTTGAAATAAACCGATAAGCTTCTAAATTAGAAATTAAAACAGGGCCTCTTGAACCTGTAAATCTAATTTGGAAGCTTTTTAGTTTCCGCTCCTTGAAGGTGACCATTCGTTTGTGACCAATGGTACCCGCTTTGATCACTTCCTTAGTTCCATCGACATCGACTAGTTCCACCTCAAAACTTGCTACTCGCTGACCCAAGGCAATGGGCTCTTGAAGCATAATTGTGTTTACTTTTTGAGGGACTTTTATTTCAATAGTAAAACCATTTTGTTTTTCAGATGCCATCCAAAAAGTGGTGTTATTTCCATCAAACAAAGGATCCTTCGCATCTCTTTTTAAAAGATTAACAAGCGATTTTGAACGAATGGCCGCAAAACCCAATAGTGAAGCAGAATCATTCTCGTGAATTAAACCGCGCGTATCCACTGGAATATTTAATAAAAGATTTGAATTGCGTCCAACAGAAGCTGCATAAATCTTTAACAAGGAATCTGGTGTCTTTACTTTATCATCTTGATCAGGATGGTAATACCAACCTGGTCGAATAGACACATCCACTTCTGGAGATACCCAATGCGTTCCGTTTTCCTGCCCATTCCGATAATTGTCAAATTCTGGGGTACCAGGATAGATCTTATCACGTAAAATGGGACTCCACATAGTGTCATAAGCATACCCGCGTTCGTTTCCTACCCAGCGAATATCTGGTCCTGCATCAGAAAACTGAACTGCAGAAGGTTGGTATTTATTGACCATGGAATGAAATAGATTCCAATCATATACCTGTTTCTTGCCGTTAGGACCCTCTCCATTTGCCCCATCGTACCAAAACTCAAATATGGGCCCATAATTAGTCAACAATTCTTCCTGCATTTTAGCGTATACCTGATTGTAGTCGTCCGTTCCATATGCAGGATGAAAACGATCCCAAGGAGATAAATAAATACCCAATTTTAAACCGTACTTCTTGCACGCTTCAGACAAATCCTTCACCACATCACCCTTTCCATTCTTCCAAGGCGATTTAGCCACCGAGTGAGTCGTGTACTTAGAAGGATAAAGGGCAAAACCATCATGGTGTTTTGCCGTTAGAATTAGTCCTTTCATTCCTGCTTTCTTAGCAATTCGAGCCCATTGATTACAATCTAATGCAGACGGATTAAATGAGGTTGGACTTTCCTTTCCTTCACCCCACTCCACATTGGTAAATGTGTTCATATTAAAATGTATGAAACCATAATATTCTAACTCAGACCAGGCAAGTTGTTTAGCTGAGGGAATAGGGTAGACCGGACTGACCTTTTGGGCAGATAAGGAAAAACTTAAAAGCGCGAAGAATAGGGTTATTTTTTTCATTAGAATTCAGAATAGAGAAAGCAGTTTTCAAAAATAGTTTGACCTTGATTAGGAATCGCACGGAACAAAGGGTTAAAACCGAACCAAATGATTTTACCTTTATCTACTTCCTTAACACCTAAAAGTAGAGAATTAGCTAATTGTGATTTTTTATTGTTGCCTACAAAACCCATTATAATTGGCTTGGAAGACGATTTTAAAACTGGCGTGAATTCCTTCGGTAGTTTTACAAAATCAGACACTTGATTTAGGATATACATCGATGAATCATTGATTCTAAATGTCAACGGATGCGTATTTTCTACTTCCACTTGCAACATATTGCCCGAGGATGTATTGGACAACTCTGCACGTTCACGCATTGCATAAGTGGAGGTATGTTTTGCCGTATCTTCTTTGGCCACTAAATCCTTGTCCTCTAAAATTCGTCGAGCTCCTTCCATCAAGATTAGTTTACCACCTTTCTTCACCCAATCGCTTAATAGTGTCGAGTTTGTACTAGAAAGCTGTGCATGCTTACCATCTGGATATATAATATGTGTATAGTTGAATAAATTCGACTTAAATAATTGAGTCGACGGTATAAAACTAGGCTTAAATCCATATTTCTGGGTTAAGAAAAAGGCTAATTCCCCTTGTTGATTCACATCGTTTGTTGGATCAACTACGACCGCAATTTTTGGAACAAAAATAGATTTATAGTGTGCTGAGCCCAGGTCATAGCCGTTATTCGATTTAAAAGTAGCGATAGTCAAAAGTGAAATCGATCGCTTAGAGGCGAAAATTTGCAATTCTTTTCTTTGAGCTTCAGATAATTTTGTGGTAGTCAAAACAATAGATCCTAACGCATTAGAGGC
>CAJCBY010000160.1 GCA_903960725.1 uncultured Cytophagaceae bacterium
AAGCACCATCGGTGCTTTTAGTTTTACCAGGACGCTTGGGTGGTGGAACTGGTAGACACGCGGGACTTAAAATCCCGTGAGCCGTAACGCTCGTGTGGGTTCGATTCCCATCCCAAGTACAATTCAAGCGTCTAAAAAAGCCTTCCTTCGGGAAGGCTTTTTTGTTTATAAACCCTACATAAATTATAGTGCGGATAGTATCGCAGCCTAAATTTATTGCCCTATGCTGCCAATACGTGGTAATTGTCGCCTTTAGCTCCTAAATAACTATTTCGAACCAATCAACAATCCTAACCCCACGACATACAAAAGCAACATGATGTTGAGCAATTTGTGCGTTTCCGGCGAGGCGTATTTGAATTCTTTCCAAATAAATATCCCCCAGACCGCCGCCACCACGGTCGCCCCCTGGCCTAAACCATAGGAAACCGCTGCGCCTGCTTTTTCGGAGGCAAGAATCGAAAGCGCCATTCCCACGAACCAGATCGCCCCACCTACAATACCTACTAAGTGGTCTTTAGCGGAACCAACCAGGTAATGCGCTAAATTCAAAGGAGCACCAGAGAAAGGCTTTCTCATTTGGAATGTATTGAACACAAATGAACTTGCAAAAACACCTACCGCGAAAACAACTAAGGCCGTGTAGGGGGTTAACTTCCCCACTTCGGGTGCGGCAAAATTCACGGCCATCGAAGCCGCTACGTATTTATAGAAAAGACCCATCAAACAACCTGCGAGCACGGAAAGGACTAAACCTTTGTTTGATACAGATGAAGACGAGATAGATTTATAAGCTCTCGCATTTAAAATAATGGCGATTGCGATCAACGCCACACCGCCAAAAATCAACAATGGATTTCCCTGCGGATCCGCTAAGTAATTCACTACCACACCTAAGACTAAAGCGATACCAATCCCCACTGGGAAGGCTACCGACATTCCCGCGATACCAATCGCTGCGACTAGTAAAATATTCGCGGCATTAAATAAAACCCCACCCACAAAAGCAGACTGTAAATTTTCACCACTCGCTTGTGCATAATCTGCTAAGAATCCACGGCCTTGTGTGCCGCTGGAACCGAGCGTAAATGCTAAAATCAAGGATGCTATAACGATCCCGATCGCATAATCCCAATAGAATAATTCGAAGCGCCAGCTGGAGGACGAAAGCTTTTGGGTATTTGCCCAAGAGCCCCAACATAACATCGTTATGATACATAATAGAACAGCAGATGAATAGGTTTCAATAATGAACATAGTGCTTATTTTAGGTTTCCTAAACGGTAATATTTATCATTCGTGGAGATAAACTGCTTCTCTGCATACACGATTGCATCAAATAATTTACAGTCATAGCCCGCGACTTTGTTTAACACTTTCAGTTTTACGTGGTGTTTTCCGGGCGCTAATTTGTACTTCCAAGTGATCTCGTGGCGTCTGGTGGTGAAGGCCACCGGCAGTTTTACTTTTTCGAAAAGTTTGCCATCTATGAATACTTCTAGGTCAAAAGTCCCTGTATCTAATGAGGCCCATTTCGCGGTTTCGCCGCGCACGACGAAGCCATTTCCTTCGAAATCGAATTCATATTCGTCTGTCAAGTTTTTGCCAATATTGATCTTTTCTGTGGGAAAAGAGTGGTCGAAGCTTTGCTCGAATGCCACGGCTTTAGGCGCGGTGTATGGAATGCTCACGGCATTTTCTGAAACGCTCCCGCCGTTATTTTTGATGTTTTGCAAGGCATGTTTGAAGCCGATTTCATATACGTCGTTTAGGGAAGTGGACGTGTATTTAAAGTCGATGTCTTCCGCCTCTTTCAAGCCTAATTTCCAGTAAGCCGGAATCTTATCGTATCCGATCATGGCGCCTAAAATTCCAGCAGCAGACGACGGATTACAATCCGCATCTTGACCACAACGAGTAGAAATTTCAATGGTTTTGCCAAAATCCCCGTTCCCATACAATAGCCCTATCACCACATACGCGGAATTCACGGTCGCATCAATGTTAAACGGAGCGAATACGCCGTCTGGACAACCGATGTCGTTCGCCCATTTGTTTTGGACTTCTAACCAGGTTTTTGTCCAGTCGTTCGGGTATTGTTTGTGCCATTTGATGACATCAGCGATGCATTGATAGTATTGGCTGTTTGCTGGGATGGTTTTTAAAGCCTCAGAAACGACCTTATTAATGTCGTTATTGATGAATGCTAACGTATAGCAAGCTCCCAAATACACCCCACCATAATAGCCGTCACCGTAGTTCATGATGTGCCCGATTTTATCGGAGATTTGAGACGCCGCATTCGGCATACCTGGTGACATTAAACCCGCAAAGTCGCATTCGATTTGGTAATCAATACAATCCGCGTGCGGATTATTTTCCCAGTATCCTGATGCTGGGGGCATCATTCCGTTTAAAATATTAAAACGCCCCGCCTGATTAGCATGCCAAAGCGCATAGCCCGCATTTGCATAGGCTTTCGCGTGCGATTCGATGGGCGCATTCAATCCCTCTTTCTCGAATACTTCCACGAATGTCAAATCCATGTACAAATCATCGTACAATCCCGGATTATTAATCATCGTATTTTTAAGATAGCCATCGTACCACGGAATCGGGTGGTAAGAATTGATCATCGTCCCGTTGTAGCGAAACTCAACAGGTCCACCAAAAGTCACGCCGATCGTTTGGCCAGCCCAGCCTCCCTTGATTTTGTCC
>CAJCBY010000161.1 GCA_903960725.1 uncultured Cytophagaceae bacterium
GCTTCCTATAAGGCCGATCTACAGATCATAGTTGCCTTCAGAATGCTGCCGGAAGCGGTTTGGAATATGCCGCCGATGGGCACGTTTAATTTACACGCCTCTTTGCTTCCTCAATACCGAGGCGCGGCACCCATTCACTGGGCGGTCATCAATGGAGAGACTGAAACCGGCATTTCGACCTTCTTTTTACAACACGAGATCGATACGGGGGACTTATTGTTCCAAGTAACAGAACCTATTTCTGATACGGATACGACTGGCGAACTATACGAGCGCTTAATGAATAAAGGGGGAGCGCTAGTGGTTAAAACGGCCAAAGCCATCGAATCGGGCGATATCCAGCCGGTTCCACAACAAGAAATCGCTAGCCTAAAATCCGCTCCTAAATTAGAACGCAGTACAGGAGAAGTACATTGGAGTCGCTCAGGCAGGGAAATCGTTAATCTAGTTCGGGGGATGTATCCATTCCCAGGAGCACATACGGTATTTCAAGGCAAAAATTGCAAATTAATGGCGGTGGAGTTTCACCCAGAAATTATACCAGACCTAGGGGTGGGAGTTTGGGATACAGACCAAAAAACATTCCTTCGCGTAGGCTGTAACGATGGTTACATCAGCATTTTAGAGTGGCAGATGGAAGGTAAAAAACGATTGAAAATCGACGAATTTTTACGCGGATATAATTTTAACTTTTAATTTAATTTCCAGCGTCCCATCGGGTAGAAATAGCCATAAGATCCTCTTTGGATAAAGATGTACTGTTCCTTCAGATTGGCTAATACGGTCATCGAATTAGGATTAATTTGAAGATCAGCCGCAGAGGACGGAAAGGGAATAGCTTGCGAGCAGGCACAAGGTTTATTTTCCCGCAATGCATTCATTTCATTTAATAAATCCCTCGTATCTTTTACTTGATCCCCCTGCCCGATATCGGCCTTTTTAAAATAATTACGCTCATAGGCAACCTTAAATGGCTCGTATTCCAAAGCTAATTCAGGGTATTTTTGAAGCAATTTAGCACTATTGTAAAAGGCTTGAACATGGCCTGGGTCTGGGAAACCCACAAAATCTCCACCCCAATACAAGCCTATCTTCTTTGCTTTGGCCCCATATTGATTAAAAATCTCACCCCTACGCAACAATTTTCCACTTCGCGTAATAGACCCATCTGCCGCTAGACCAAAATTATGAAACGAAACAAAAGCCTTCGAATAGCCTTTCTTTTGTAAGGCTAATTGTTCTTCCTTGTCGCGTAAATTCGACGTGTATTTAAGTTTATACGGGGATTTTATTAAGGTCAATAAACTATCGCGCTTCACCTGAAAAGAATCAATTTCAGCGGCTAATAACGTAAGCCAAGGCTGGTGTAATTCACTGAAATTTTTTGTCTCTTGCGTACCGTCAGCATTGACACGAATAAAGGTATACGAAATAATGGAATCTTGTAAAACGGTGGAATCTTGCTGTTTATACAACCACTTGAATTCGTCCCAATCCAACGTTTCCAGTTTTACTGGCTCACAAATACGGGGTTTCGCTTTAGGCTCCTCAAAACCTAAGAAAAAGAAGAGTAATTGCAATAAACCGATTAACATCATTTTTTCAAGGGGATAATTAATACCTCTCCTCTCAAGGTGACGTCATCTTTTTTATGATTTGCATCCATGATGGCTTGCTTACTAACCCCGTATTTTTCGGCTACTACGCGTAAAATATCTCCTGGGCCCACCGTATGCATCGCTTGAATCTTTACATTCAATTTCGTAGAACCACTTTTAATCCCGTCTGGATTAACGGAAGGATTCATCGCTTTTAATTGATCTACTTTCAATCCAAATTTTCTAGCTACGGAAGAAAAAGTCTCCCCCTTTTCTACGGTTACTGCATGCGACTTTCCTGCAGGGGTTGCCACCTCTGGAACAACTTCCGCGTCTGCTTCTTTCTTTTGTTCTGCAAGTTCGTCTTCTTCAGACTTGCCTATAACCGAATCTTTCGGAACAATTAAGGAATCAGCTGCTTCCACTGTCGAATCAATGTCTACCTGCACTGCTTCCGCAGCGACCTCCTCTGGTTCAACAAACTTCTCAGCCCTAATTAATTCATCTTTATCTGGGCTCACAAAATGTTCAAAACCTACGGCGATTAATCCCACCAAGGTCAACAATAGAATGCCTAACGTAATGATGGGCAATTTGCTATTTTCTTCGTTTTCGCTCATTATTTTAAAAATTTACCTTTTGTTTCTTGGCTCATCTCAGCCACCTTATCTTCTAGCTCCGCTTTAAAAGCTGTGTATTTTTCTGCTAACGAATCATCCGAAATAGCTAACATTTGAATAGCTAATAAACCGGCATTTTTAGCTGCATTTAACGCCACAGTTGCTACTGGGACACCATTTGGCATTTGTAAAATGGATAAAACAGAATCCCAACCATCTATTGAATTCGAAGATTTAACAGGAACCCCGATCACAGGCAAAATAGTTGCTGAGGCGATCATTCCTGGTAAATGCGCTGCACCACCAGCACCCGCAATAATCACTTGAATACCACGTGATTTCGCCTGCTGCGCATAATTCATCATTTTGACTGGCGTGCGGTGAGCTGAAACAATGTCTACTTCGTAGGCCACTCCAAAATCTTTGCAAACCTGAATGGCATCCTGCATCACTCCTAAATCCGAGCTGCTACCCATTATAATTCCTACCATAGCTTTCTAATTTATGCGATTACGCGTATGCTTTGTTTTACTAATTCTGCTTTTTGCTCAATCTCCTCGCGGGATTCTCCCAGCAAGGTGATGTGCCCCATCTTGCGAAAAGGCTTGGTTATTTTTTTTCCATATAAAAATGGATGAACGCCGGATATGCCTAAAATAGCATCCAAGCCTTCGTATTTTGCCGGCCCCGTAAAGCCGTCTGAACCTAATAAGTTTAACATTCCCGAGAAACTGTGCGCTTTCGTATCCCCTAATGGCAAGCCTGTAATCGCTCTCAAATGTTGCTCGTACTGAGACGTATCGTTTGCGCGGATGGTTTGATGGCCTGAATTGTGAGGACGAGGTGCGACTTCGTTGATGAGAATTTTTCCGTCTTTGGTCAAAAACATCTCCACCGCTAAAACGCCCACTAAGCCCATCTGATCAATCAATCTAACGGCAATATCCTTTGCTTCATTTTCGATTTCTTCCGAGATAGCTGCAGGAGAAACGAGAAATTCAACCAGGTTTTGGACAGGATGAAATACCATCTCCACCGCAGGGAAAGCTTTTATTTCGCCTTGTGGATTGCGCGCCACGATGACGGCTAATTCTTTATCGAAATCAATCGCCTTTTCTAATAATCCGGGTGCTTCAAAACCATTAGCTGCATCAGCAGCTGAACCGATGTATTGAACACCTTTCCCGTCATAACCTCCTTTGCCTAACTTGTTAAATGCAGGAAGGAAATCTTCGTTAGCCACAATTTCTGACGACGATTCGATCAATCTGAAATCAGCGGTAGGGAATTTGTGGGTTTTAAAAAAGGCTTTTTGGGTGCGCTTATCTTGAATCATGCGAAGCAAATGAGGTTGCGGATAGACCTTAATTCCCTCCTTCTCTAATTGCTCAAGCGCCTCAATGTTCACGTGTTCAATTTCAATGCTAACTAAATCAAATTGCTTCCCAAAATGGTAAACCGTATCATAATCTTGAAAGGACCCTTGAGTGAACTGGGATGTCAAGGTGTGACAGGATGCCTCTGAATCTGGATCAAGACAGGCAATCTGCAAGTCTAAGTCGATCGCTGCTTGCAAGAGCATTCGCCCTAGCTGGCCGCCACCTAATAATCCGATTTTGGGAAGTGATTTAGACATAAATTCGAATTCAATGGGTAAAATTACGGCTTTTGTTTTACCTTTGGAAATTATTTAGACCTCGAGAAAAAATATTCTTGTTGGAATCCAATTAAAGACCATGTCAAAAAGAAATACTACGATTATCGCTTTTATATTACTTGCTATTGCGAGTCGTCTATTGATTTTAGCCGGACCAGGTTGGGCTAACTTCTCACCAATGGCTGCAATGGCCCTATTTGTAGGCGCCTATTTGCACAACCGTAAGCAGGCCGTGGCCTGGACTTTATTAGCGGTTTGGGGATCGAATCTGATCTTAAATAACACGTTATATGATGCCTTTTTCCCAGGCTTCTCCTTTGGAATTGATGGTTACCACATGCTTGCATTCGCCTTAATTGCTTTATTAGGCCAAAACGCAAACGCGAGCGCCTCTCGCTTTATTGGCACAAATGTGGTAGCAGCAGTTGGATTCTTTTTGATTTCTAATTTCAACTCTTGGGTGTCACCTGACCATACCTACACAAGAGATTTAGCTGGTTTAATCAATTGCTACGCAGCAGGTATTCCGTTCTTAAAGAATACGATTGCCAGTCAATTCTTATTCTCAGGACTGTTCTTCGGAGCTTTTGAAGTATTGAAAAAAC
>CAJCBY010000162.1 GCA_903960725.1 uncultured Cytophagaceae bacterium
ACTTTTCCCTGTATTTGCTTGAATAAAGGAAACAAGGCTTGTATTCGGTAGCGAAGACGGTAATTACTGAAGTTAACGGCATCCGTAAGTTCTGTGCGGCTCACATTCGTTTCTCGGTTAAAGCGCATCTCTGAGCGAAACCGGTGATCAATCCGAAACGAACCCCAATTATGTCGGTAAGCTATATCTACGTGCGGTCTGTATTCAGGAATCGCTAATCTATTTGTCGAACGCGGATTATTAGATGTGTTCAAAAAAAGAGCCGCTCCAGCTGAAAGGTCCCAATTCTCTCCAATAGTTCGATGCAAGTGCGCCCTAAAAGCATTTTGGTGGTGTACGAGAGGGTCGATGAAATGCCGAGTATGTACTTCACCCTGTATATACCACTGATTAGTTAATGAATGGGAAAGGTAATATCCATACCAAATCTGCGATTGATGCTCAATTCGATTTTGGCTTTGCGCTGCGAAAATTGGGAGCAAAAAGAAAAACACATACTTCATTTGGCAAAGGTATAAATTATTCTATATAAACCATAGACTATATATTCTTTTAATCTTTCACACAGCGAAACCCCGTATGCTGCAAGCCCGAATCAGGACTTGACTTCATTCGCGCGGAGCTGCGGTAGCTGGAACAGTAGCCATCATTGCACAGAAAAGAGCCGCCACGCATAACGCGTTTAGGGACTCCTGGCTCATCCGGATCATGACTTGAGGAAGGGCCTTTAGGGTTTAAAACGGGGCTCTTTTGGTAATAATCAGATCGGTACCAGTCGGAACACCATTCCCACACATTTCCTGCCGTATCATATAATCCATAGCCGTTTGCAAGGAAAGATTTCACTGGTGCCGTGGTCGTTTTATAGCCGTCGAGCGCTTGATCTTCGTATGGGAAATGACCCTGGAAACTATTGGCTTTATAGGGGGCGGTATTCACTGACTCGTCTCCCCAAGGATAGATTTTGTCCTTTAAGCCACCGCGGCTCGCCCACTCCCACTCCGCTTCGGTGGGCAATCGTTTACCAGCCCAGCGGGCGTAGGCGGCAGCATCGTCCCAAGAGACATGGACTACTGGATGATTTTCTCGTCCCTTAATACTTGACTCCGGGCCTTCTGGATGTTTCCAATCCGCTCCTCGTTTAAATGCCCACCATTGGGAATAATCGTTCAAATCAACGGGACCCGTGGTGGGTACAAAAACCAGGGAACTAGGGGCTAATAAGGAATCGGCGGGCTTAGGGGTTCCGGCGGGAACCTGCTTTGAAAATTCGGCCCAATCGATGGCTTTTTCGGCGGTAGTGACATAACCCGTTGCTTTGACGAACATAGCGAACGCAGCATTCGTCACCTCGGTTTCATCCATCCAAAAGGATTTCACTTGCACTTTATGCACCGGAAATTCATCCGACCGACCTTGCGTATCATGCGAACCCATGGCAAAGATTCCCGCTGGGATGCGCTTCATTCCTTGATAGGATTTCAAGGTCGGTTTAGGCTTAGTGCTGCTAAGTTGTTTTAGCCGTGTGGGGGCAGGAACGTGGCAAATAGGGATTTTGGCCTGACTAAAAACAGCCAGGCTAATCACCATAAATAAACTAGTTAAATAATACATAAGCCACCGCCAGCGTCACAAAGACGTTAAATAACTGTGCGATTAAAAAAGCATACAGAGGCTTCTTGCCTTCCTTTGAGAATAAATCTGAGAATTTGGTTTCCAAACCGATGCTTGTAAAGGCCAAAGCAAACCAGAGTCCTTGCAAGCCCTTGAAACCACCCTTCACGGATTCGATGGTCTCTGCAGAAATCACGAAAGAGAAAAGCAAAGAGGCTGCGATGAATCCCAAAACGAACTTAGGAAAACGCTCCCAAATCACGGAAAGCGTAGGCTTAGACTCTTGAACGGTAGCGGACTGATTGTTAGTCACCGTCCAATAAATTGAGATCGCGAAAGCGGCGAATCCTAATAATACGTTTTGAGAGAATTTCACAATCGTCGAAATCTTCAAGGCCTCCTCGCCCACCATCGTACCTGATGCAATTACCGCACCCGTCGTATCAATCGTTCCTCCTAACCATGCGCCAGTAACGGCCTGAGAAAGTCCCAAAGCCTGTGCGATAAACGGCAAAAAGATGATCATTGGAATCGCCGTAATCAAGACGATGGAGATGACATAAGAAAGCTTTTTGGAGTCCCCTTTAATGGCTCCTGACGTCGCAATCGCCGCTGAAACACCGCAAATCGATACCGCACTAGAGATCATGATGGCGAACTCTTCGTCGATGC
>CAJCBY010000163.1 GCA_903960725.1 uncultured Cytophagaceae bacterium
AAATTTCAAATGAACTAGTAGATACGGTACTACAAAAAGTAGGCCGACTATTATTCAACGGCTTCCCTACTGGGGTGGAAGTTTCAGGCGCTATGGTGCACGGAGGACCATTTCCGGCGACTACGGATTCCAGGAGTACGAGCGTGGGAACGCAAGCTATTTATCGGTTTACGCGGATGGTTTGCTTACAAAATCAAATTTAAAAGAGCAAAGTTCAAAGAGCAAAGATGGAGTCCCCTGCGGGGATGAGGTCAGAAATATTTTTCAGTTTAAGCTGCGAAGCAGCTAACATCCTAATAATCAAAAAAGCGGCAATTGCCGCTTTTTTGATTCCAAATTTGAACTTTGGACTTTGGACTTTGAAAATTTAAACTTCCACGACAATATTCTCGAAAGAAAGCTCCCCCTTACCATCCAGCTCCATCATCACCGCAGAATCTTTCACGATTTTGCCAGACAGAATAGCCTTAGACAATTCGTTCAACACCGCTTTTTGAAGCACACGTTTCATCGGACGACCACCATAATTCGGGTCATATCCATCTGTAGCGAGTTTATTCAAGGCATCTTCAGAAGCTTCCAACGTAATGTTTTGTTCCGCTAAACGCTTTTGAACCTCTTTGAACTGAATTGCCAAAATTTTACGGGCATGAACTAAAGTCAATGGTTCGAACAACACGACCTCATCGACACGGTTCAAGAATTCTGGACGGACTACTTGTTTCAGTAATGTCATTACTTCTTCTTTGGTCTCCTCTAATATTAACGCATTATTCCAACCTTCCATCTGCGCCATTTTCTCTTGAATCAAGTGGCTACCGATGTTTGACGTCATAATGATGATCGTATTCTTGAAGTTCGCCGTACGACCCTTGTTATCCGTTAATCGGCCTTCATCTAGCACTTGCAATAAGATGTTCCAAACATCCGGATGTGCCTTTTCGATCTCATCTAACAAGACGACCGAATAGGGTTTACGACGCACGGCTTCCGTTAATTGTCCGCCCTCATCGTAGCCCACGTATCCCGGAGGCGCTCCCACTAAGCGGCTTACCGCATGGCGCTCTTGGTATTCTGACATATCGATGCGGATCATCGCGTTCTCGTCGTTGAATAGGTAGGATGCCAAAGTCTTGGCTAATTCCGTCTTACCCACCCCTGTCGTACCTAAGAAGATGAACGAACCAATTGGACGCTTAGGATCTTGCAATCCCGCACGAGAGCGGCGCACTGCATCTGAAACCATTTCGATCGCCTGGTCTTGACCCGCCACTCGTTTGTGCAGTTCATCTTCCAAGTGTAATAATTTCTCCACCTCGGTTTGCAACATACGGCTAACGGGAATACCCGTCCATTTTGCTACTACTTCCGCCACATTCTCGGCTGTTACTTCTTCTTGCAACATCGAATTTTCTCCAGCTGAAGACGCTTGCATATCTTTCAACTTTTGTTCCGATTCTACTAAACGTCCGTAGCGAATCTCAGCTACTTTACCGTAATCGCCTTGACGCTCGGCTTGTTCTGCCTCTAGTTTTAAACGATCGATCGTCTCTTTTTCGGCCCGAACCGCATCGAGCACAGATTTCTCTGCTTGCCATTTGGCTTTCAACGCATCTCTTTTCTCCGATAAATCCGCTAAATCACGGGATAAAATCGTCTCTTTCTCCTTGTTATTCTCGCGACGAATGGCTTCGCGCTCGATCTCTAGTTGCATAATCTTGCGCTGGATATCATCGATTTCCTCTGGAACAGAGTCGATTTCTAGTCGCATTTTGGCAGCTGCTTCATCCATTAAATCGATGGCCTTATCTGGCAAGAAACGATCCGAAATGTAACGGTTTGATAATTCTACCGCCGCGATCACCGCGTCATCCTGAATACGTACCCCGTGGTGCAACTCGTATTTATCCTTGATCCCGCGAAGGATGGAAATCGCATCTGCGACATCGGGTTCTTCCACTAAAACGGATTGAAAACGACGCTCGAGAGCTTTATCTTTCTCGATGTATTTTTGGTACTCTTTCAAAGTCGTGGCACCGATTGCGTGCAATTCGCCACGCGCTAAAGCTGGCTTTAACAAGTTTGCCGCATCCATCGCTCCTTCGCCTCCGCCACCCGCGCCTATCAACGTATGGATCTCATCGATGAATAAAACGATTTCTCCATCGGAGTCCGTTACCTCTTTGATAACCGCTTTTAAACGCTCCTCAAATTCCCCTTTGTACTTCGCTCCCGCGACTAAAAGTCCCATATCGAGTGACATC
>CAJCBY010000164.1 GCA_903960725.1 uncultured Cytophagaceae bacterium
CTACACTCTTTCCCTACACGACGCTCTCCGATCTTAGTCTTTTTTCGCTCCTTCATCTAAGAAAGAGTTTCGAATTAATCGTTCTACCTCTTCTGAATTAGTTAGCATTTGGGCTAATAAACGTTCCACCATTTTATCAGGGATATGGGCCAGTTTACCCAATTGTTGAAATTGGTTCAGTATTTTGCCTTGGTATTGTGATTTAGGGTAGAGGCCGCCTTGAAGCGCGAAATCAATCTCTGCTTGGTGCATCTCTGTGTTCAAAAGATCATAAGCAGGGCTTAAAACGAAATCACCATCAGATGTTTCCATTAATGAGAAATTCTTTAAGTGCGCATCCCCATTCGAGAATAGGTAGTTAAAAAGGATGAGTTTAAATAGTTTAGACGCCTCGACGGCATACGCAGGTACGTATTGTTGCATGATTTGGAACAATTCGAGGTAATTTCCTTCGTATTTATAGTTTATGCCATGGGTTTGTGGCGTTCTGCCTGCTAAAACGGCAAAGTCCTCTTTTGCCAACTTTTGTCCTGCCTCAGTGCAGTCGAAGCGTTTCGTTAGATAGGCCATTTCTCCGTTTTGGAAGAATATAATCCCATTTTCAGCCGTATCGATTTGAAACACCTGCCGGGCAATCTGCATCGTTACATGTTCATTTGCAGGCATCCCGTGTTTATTCCTCCCTAAGCTAGGAATCGGCTTCAAAAGGTACTGCCCGCTTTCCCCTGCTTGTGCAAGTCGCAATTTGTTTTTCTCTAATACCAAAGAATATTTCTCCTGTGCCCCAGCAATTGATATACTAGTTCTATTCTCCAAGAAAGTACCAGCCACCAGTTCAGAACTCGACGGGGAATCATAGGGAAGTACATGAGCCACTTTATGATTAGAGAAAAGTCGCTGAACGGCAGATCGGCTGTAGCTTGTATTTCCTTCCGTTAATGTACTTGGACAATAGTGAAGTTGGGTATACATTTAGTTCAGGGACTGCTTAATGGTGATGGCTCCACTCGTATCAAATTGAGCGGTGTAAAGTAGTATACCAAAATGATCAGCTGGGTCTATCTTCTTGAATCTGCAGACCGCCTGTTTGTTTAGACCCTCCGGTAATAAATGAAAAAATACGGGGAAGAGGTGAGGGGATTTGAACTCCCTTTTTGACTTTGGCATGGTCAAACTGATGGCCGGTTTTTTCTTGTCTTCTAGCCAGGTTTCCAAATACCGAAAGTGAAAACTTCCGTTCGCTAATTGGCTCAAAATTCCCGCCGGTTCAGTCTTATAAAGAATCGTTGTCGACCTCATTTTCTATGCTTGTATTTTTGATTTCTAATTGCAGTTCTAGCCCTAAAACATCGGCTAATTTTTGAATGGTTTCTAAGGTCGGATTACCTTTACCTGCTTCCAATTGTTTAATTGTCCTTAAGCTGACTCCAGTTAATAAAGCGAGCGTTTCTTGAGTCACTTGGAGTCTGATTCTGCGCTTTTTTAGGGTTTCAACGATGTTATTTAGGTGCATTATAATGCTCTTTTATATGTTATAATTTCTAAAAATAGCTTATTTCAGTTAATTATGTGCAATATAATGCACTTTTAAATGAAAATGAAGATTTTCGACTACTTTTTTGCTAGCTGCCGTTAAATAAATACTGATAAGAAAGAGATTATACTAATAGGGAAGTTCTTAAATTCACTCAATCAATAAAAACTCGATTCCCCATGGTATCTGATACGAATCAAACATACGCTAAAAAAGGTTCTAGTTCGTCAGGATTATTCGTTTTCTTTTTTATAGTCCTTGTGTGTTTAGGAGCCTTTGCAACGAACCCAACTTCGGTAGAACATAAGCTCATTTTGAAAGATAAAATGAGGGAGTATTTGAATACAGAAATAGACAAAATGCAACTAGAGAGTGACAACAAATTTGCACAATTAGGTGCGAGTTTAGGAGCCGCTTTTGGAGGTGTTATTGCAGATAAATTCATCGATGAAAATGTGGTGGTTGATGACTATTATTTATTCTCTATTACCAATGTTCGCTGGGAGGGAAAGATCAAAATGGTAGGGGTGGGGATATTTGGTAAAGTAATTTTACACCCCGATATTGATAAAAAGTTAAAGGAAGGTTTACCTAAAAATGAATAGATATGAATAGGAATGCAAATGACAAATGGTTAGGCGGCGTAATCGGTGGAATTGCTCGATCAATGGGTATTTCATCAGGTGTCTTACGCGCTATATTTATTATTTTATCGCTGGGGATAGGCGGTTTAACGTTTGGAATCAGTTTCGGTGCTGTTGTTTTGATATACTTGATATTTTGGATGACTGTTTCCGAACAATAGTTAATAACTTTCAATTTTATGAAAAAAATAGCCTTATTAAGCTGTATTCTATTACTTAGCATTTCAGCTAAATGCCAAAAGGTCTTTTCGGTTGATTATGAAAGCCAAGCTGATGTTAAAGTATTTGTCGTTAATTATGAAAGTCAGGCTGATTTAAAAGTATTTAAAGTGAAATACGAAAGTCATGCTGGGATGAACGATGGCAAGTGGTTCTTTACTAAGTATGTCAGTCAAGCTAAGAAGAAGATCTATTTTGTTCGCTATGAAAGCCAAGCAGATGTGAAGGTGTTCTTTGTTGATTACGAAAGTCAGGCTGGCTGGCGTAATTCGTCTAAGCAACATTTGTTGTATTAAAATGCTTCATCATTGAAATCACTTACGCGTTATTTATTTCTGTTCTTAGCTTTTGTGTTTTCTTCTTGTACCAAGGAGGAAGTTAGGTTACCAGATACTGGTGATTATACCCCAGCTAGTTCAAAAGGATACCTTATCAAGCATACCTATTATACTTTATCTTATTCAAATTCTGATAGGCAATCTGAGTTCGCCTATTACAAATTGCTACCCGAGAGTATAAATGGGACTCAAGCTCGTACAGATGATTTTCGAATTGATCCTAAGGTGAAGAATAACCCCGTTAGCAGTACAGCATACCAAGGTAGTGGGTACGATCGAGGCCACTTATGTCCTGCCGCTGATATGGCACTTAACCGGACTGCGATGTCTGAGACTTTTTACATGTCCAATATGTCACCCATGACCCCTTCCTTTAATCGGGGTATCTGGTCTACGCTAGAATCTTGGGTTCGCGATGCGGCCATCTCAAATAATGGCGTTTATGTGGTGACAGGTCCCATCTTAAATGGTAGCTGCGGCGTTATGAATGGAGGAATTATTATCCCGTGTTCCTTTTATAAACTGGTGTTTAAATCAGGAACTAATCCTAAAATGTTAGGCTTCATTCTCTCTAATGCGGGTTCATCTTCTTCTATTAAATCTTTTACTGTTTCTGTAGATGAAATAGAAAGACGCACCGGCATAGATTTCTTTCCACAGCTAGAAGATGCGATAGAGAACCAATTAGAGGGTTCAGTTAATTTAGGGGTGTGGGGATTGTAATTTGGCTTTATAAATTAAAATTTAAACGTAAAATAATTAATTCTTATAACTATGAAATATCTATTTATCTCATTACTAAGTTTAAGTGTTCTTTCAGCATGTAGTAATTCATCCAATTCAAATAATGAAAAAGGTATGGATTCATCTAAAAACACAGAGCAGGTAAACGCTATTGTTGAAGAAAAAATAAAGCCGGCTATTGTTGTTCCTACAGTGAAAATAGGGGATCAAGAATGGATGACAGAAGATATAAAAACAACTGTCTATAATAATGGGGAGCCTATATTTGAAGCTAAAAAAGCAAGTAATTGGGTTAAATTCGGAGCAAAAAAGGTAGGTTGTTATCGCATCCTTAAAAATGGAACTTTTGTTTACAACGGATATGCCGTAAATGACAAAAGAGGAATTATTCCATCCGGTTTTATTTTGCCGAGTAAAGATCAGTTTAAAACGCTAATGAATTATTTAGGGGGAGGAGAAGCTAATATTGGTAAGGCAACGAAATCGATGGCAACTTATTCTATAATTATAGAAGATTTAGTTGATGATGAGAATGGCGGAGAATTTGTTGATGTTGAAGTCAAAACGAATGGCAAATCTGGATTTAATGCCAATAGAGGCGGTCATGTTTATAGTGAAGGTTATTTGGGTAATGAAGGTAATTGCTCTTATTGGTGGACTTCCTCTAAGCAAGGAGGAAATGCTTATGTGGTTGATATAGGATATTGTTCGCAAGATATAGGTGGTGGGGAAGGTAATTTTCCATTTACTTTTGGATTTGCCGTGAGGGGGTTAAAATCTAAATAACCTTAAAACAAAAAAGCCCGACATTGCTGTCGAGCTTATTGAGCCTCCTATCGGGATCGAACCAATGACCTACTGATTACAAATCAGTTGCTCTACCAGCTGAGCTAAGGAGGCGCATTTGAGTTCACAAAAGTAAGCCAAATGGATTAAAACGCAAAATATTGATTGAAAAAAATCAATCTTTTTTCAATTTTTCGAGTTCTAATTCCGCTTGAGCAATTTTCTTTTCGACCTCAGCACGTAGTTTATCCGAGTTTTTAGACTTCGCGAAGAATTCTAAGTTATTGGTTAACACGGCAATATCATTTTCCAGTGCTTGGATTTTCTTACGTGCATCTGGCGAAGATGATTTTCTTTCTTCTCCACCTGAATTTGCTTCTGTAGCTAATGATTTTAACTCAAAACCCCAAGCCGCAAGTTGCTCTTTCGGTTGAGTCTGTGCTAAATCAATTAACGCATTCCACGTAGTACGGAAACTTTCTTGAATCGCTTTCACATCTCTGCGCGGAACGAATCCGATAGCATCCCAAGCCGCTTTCTTTTGGCCTAAACTAGCAAGAAGGGTAGGATCCTTCAGCATAGCTTCCATTTCGGTTAAGATCGCTTGCTTAGCGACTAAATTCTCATCGAATTCAACATCCTTCGCATTCTTTCCTTTTTCGCGGGTTAAATTGAAGTATGCGTCACAAGCTGCCTTGAATTTAGCATAGATTGAATCTTTTTGTTTTTCTGGCACGTGACCGATTTCTTTCCACTTTTTCTGTGTTTCGATTACCATCTGGGTCACTTCAGGCGTGATAGTGCCTGTTTCCACAATTCCATTGACTTGGTCAATTAACAATTGCTTCGCTGCTAGATTAGCCTTACGCTCTGCATCGATCTTAGAGAAGAATTCACTCTTGTGCTTGAAGAATGTTTTTAAGTCAGACCAAAAATTATGACTCACTTCTTTTCCTCCATCACGTGGCAAACCACCCTTTAAATTATTCCATTGCTCTTGAAGCGCTAAAACGGCTTTCGAAGCTTGATTCCAATCGCTGATATTTGAGGCTGCGAAACTTGCATAATGCTTCATCAAATCGCCAATCTCGCGCTTAACTTTTAAGTTTTCTTCGAAAACTTGTTTTTGGGCATCATTAATAGCTCTTTTTTGTTCGAAAAGCACATCTAGCGATTTCTTTACACGCCCCCAAAGTGACTCATTATCATCTCTGTTTGCTGGTCCGATATGCTTGTACTCCTCAAAAAGTTCTTCTGCCTCTTTTAATAACTTCTGTAAAGCGCCGCCTTTCGAAATTTCAGCCGCTAAGACCTCTAGTTTAGTGGCGATAACTTCTTTCGCTTGTAAATTTTTCTTGCGATCTAACTCTAACAACTCGAAGAATATACTTCTGTTGCTGTAGAAGCGATCTACTAAAGCGTGATAACTCTGCCAAAGCGTTTGATTCATTGGCCCCTGCACACTTCCTAAACCTTTCCATTCTTCTTGAATTTTCTTGAAGGCTTTAAAATTTGCATTCACGTGTGCCGGATCAGAATTATCATCTGAGTCGACTAAAGTTC
>CAJCBY010000165.1 GCA_903960725.1 uncultured Cytophagaceae bacterium
CTGCCAAAACAAAACTTTGGGAACCCGTTCAACTCCCAGAATGGCGCGGAAAAAGGGGACTAACGAAGCCGTCTGTCTACCAAGAATACGATGAAAAGCATTGGCTCATTAAAGAAGAAATTCTTCCGAATGGTGACAAGAAAATTATCGTGAAGGATAAATCAACCGGGGTTATTTCAGAAATAACGCAATTAGGCTAATTTAAACTCGCTAGTAAAGTGGAATACAATCTCGGGGTTGTTCGTTTGATTCATACGTAGGATCCAGTCAGATTCCGCTAAGAACACGTAATTGCCGTCTTTGTCTTGGGCGATGTTTTGTCCTTTTAGACGAACGAATTCTTGTAGTTTCTTCGGGTCTTCGGAAGTAATCCAGCAGGCTTTCGTAACAGACATTCCTTCGAAGCGACACTTCGCACCATATTCATGCTCTAAACGGTATTGAATTACTTCGTACTGAAGCTCTCCTACCGTGCCCACAATCTTGCGATTTCCGAGCTGCGGTTGCAAGAATAATTGAGCCACCCCTTCGTCGGTTAATTGGTCGATCCCTTTTTCGAGCTGTTTGGCCTTCATCGGATCGAGGTTAATTAACTCCTTGAAGATTTCAGGGGAGAAGGACGGAATACCTTGGTAGTTTAATACTTCGCCTTCGGTGAGTGTATCACCAATTTTGAAGTTACCTGTATCATACAAACCCACTACGTCGCCCGGGAAGCCTTCTTCGATGACCTCCTTATCCTGGGCCATGAAGTTGTAAGGATTTGCGAAACGAACGTTCTTCTTTAAGCGAATATGTTGGTAGAATGTGTTGCGCTTGAAAGTGCCGGAACAGATGCGCAAGAAGGCGATTCTGTCGCGGTGTTTTGGGTCAAGGTTCGCGTGGATTTTGAAGATGAATCCAGTGAATTTCTTCTCTTCAGGTTCTACCGTACGCACATCTGTTCCACGCGCTTGCGTAGACGGTGCGATTCGGGTAAATGTATCCAATAGTTCTTGAACGCCAAAGTTGTTAACAGCAGAGCCGAAGAACACCGGAGCTATATCACCAGAAAGATAATCGTTACGATCAAAAGGTTCATAAACTCCGTCGATTAACTCGACGTCTTCACGCAATTGATTCGCATCGCGGTCACCCACGCGAGCGTCTAAATCAGGGGAATCGATATCGACTGCGACCACTACTTTTTCAATTTTGGTCTTATTCGCTGAGAATAAATTCAGCGATTTTTCCATCAGGTTATATACGCCTTTGAAGTTTTGGCCCATATTAATAGGCCAAGTTAATGGGCGCACCGAGATGCCTAATTTTTGTTCTAATTCGTCCAAAAGATCAAACGGGTTTTGGCCTTCGCGGTCCATCTTATTGATGAAGATGATAACGGGAGTCTTGCGCATACTGCAAACCTCCATTAAACGCTCTGTTTGTTCCTCCACACCCTTCACGCAGTCAATCACCAAAATCACGGAATCCACCGCCGTCAACGTGCGATACGTGTCTTCTGCGAAGTCCTTGTGACCCGGCGTATCCAGAATATTGATTTTTAATTGATTGTATTCGAAGGTCATTACCGAGGTCGCGACCGAGATTCCACGCTGACGTTCGATCTCCATAAAGTCAGAGGTAGCGCCTTTCTTAATCTTGTTCGATTTAACGGCACCGGCTGTTTGGATCGCTCCCCCAAAAAGAAGCAATTTCTCCGTCAATGTGGTTTTACCAGCATCGGGGTGAGAAATAATCCCAAAGGTTCTGCGTTTCGCAATTTCAGTTACAATCTGACTCATTCGTTCTTCATTAAAAAATCAAGGTGCAAAATTACGCTAAAATAGGGGGAATTAAAAGGGCAAAAAAAAGCCGGGGCTTTCGCCCCGGCTCCTTCTCATTGAAAGAATTACTCTC
>CAJCBY010000166.1 GCA_903960725.1 uncultured Cytophagaceae bacterium
CGGGATACTTTGAGAAAACATCAGCGTATAATCCTGACTAGTCGAAGTCTGCGTTTTTCCATACTGCCCATCGACCGTTCCTTTAGGCAATTCCTTTCCGGAGTTGATAAAGGCCTCCGCAGTTTTGACGTCGGCGAGGCCGGTGGCCAGGAGGGCGTTGCGGGTGGAGGCGAGCTCTAAACACGCTTTCAGCGAAAGAGAGGAGATAGGAGAGTATAGAGTAGAGATAGGGGAGTCGTCACTGCGCGACTTAGTCGACAAGCGGGAGTCGCTAGTCGCTAGTCCGAAGTCCGAAGTCCGAAGTCCGGAGGCTATGCCTGAGAATGAAATCAAAATGAATAACACTATCATGCCTAGTCCTTTGGCCTTCAGCTTCTGTTCTCTGCGGCCCATGACGATCGAATAAACCACGGGGATAACGACCAGCGTTAGGAAAGTCGCGGTGATTAAACCACCGATGACTACTGTGGCTAATGGACGCTGCACCTCCGCGCCTGGGGATTGACTCAGCGCCATGGGCAAGAAACCTAAAGAGGCCACTGCGGCAGTCATGATGACTGGCCTAAAACGCAATTCCAATCCTTTCTTCAAACGCTCTTCCACGCCTAATCCTTCCTGAGCTAACTGCTTAAAGTAGGAAAGCAAGACGATTCCGTTCAACACCGCGACGCCGAATAAAGCGATAAATCCGATTCCTGCCGAAACCGAGAACGGCATCCCGCGAATCCAAAGTGCTACCACACCTCCGATCGCCGATAAAGGGATCGCGAGGTAGATGATGGATGCTTCTAAGAAGCTTTGGAACGTAAAAAATAACAAAATGAAAATCAGGGCAAGCGCGATGGGAACGACCAAGGCTAAACGTGATTTCGCCGCCTGTAAATTCTCAAAAGTTCCACCGTAGGTCACGTAGTAACCAGCCGGCAAGGTGATCTTGTTTTTCATGACTTTTTGTATATCTGCTACCACGCTTTCCACGTCGCGACCACGGACATTAATCCCAATGGTAATCCGACGGTGCGTGTTATCACGGGAGATTTCTAATGGTGCATTTTCGTAATTCACATCGGCAACCTCTTGCAAAGGAATTTGCGAGCCGGAAGGTAGGTCGATGTAGAGTTCGCGCAAATTCTGGATGTCTTGGCGGTGTACCGAATCCATTCTGACCACTAGGTCAAAACGTTTCTCCCCTTCCATGACGATTCCCGCCGTCTCTCCGGCGAAAGTCATCTTGATGGCCGAGTTCACCTCGTTCACATTCAAGCCATATTGCGCCATCTTGACGCGGTTGTATTTCACAACGAGTTGTGGTATGCCATCGATTTGCTGGACTTTGATGTCACCTACGCCATCGATATTTCGAATATAACGAGAGGCTTCCGTGGCGTGATCAAACAGTTCTTGGAGATCCTCCCCAAAAATCTTCACCGCAATATCCGATTTCACACCTGCAATCAGCTCGTTAAAACGCATCTGAATCGGTTGCGTAAACTCGAAATTAACCTCAGGATAGACGTCTAATGCCGCATCCATTTTGGCCTCTAATTCCTCCATCGTCTCCGCATTTTTCCATTCGGACGGATCCTTTAATTGGATGATTAAATCGCAAGAATTGATTCCCATCGGATCCGTTGGAATTTCCGAGGCACCGATACGAGATACCACTTGCTTGATCTCTGTAGGAAATTTCTTTAGTAGCATCGCTTGAGCGGCGGTGTTGACTTTGATACTTTGGGATAAAGACGCATTCGTAGGTAAGATCGTCTCTACCGCGAAATCACCCTCATTTAGCTCTGGAATAAATTCGCCACCTAAGGTCATAAAGAGGGCGATGCTTGCACTAAATAGGCCAAAAGCTCCGATTACTACCCACTTGCGTTGCTTCAATGCCCAGTGAATAATGGGTTGATACCCGCGGTATAAAAAGCCCATGATGCGATCCGCGATCGTTATATCATGGCTGATTTTCTTGTCCAAAAACAGGGCAGACATCATGGGCACATAAGTCAGCGAAAGAATCAAGGCACCTAAAATGGCGAAACTTACTGTTTGAGCCATGGGTCTAAACATCTTGCCTTCGATGCCTCCTAATGCCATAATGGGCAGGTAAACTATCAGGATAATGATGACGCCAAAGGCAGCGGAGCTGAAAATCGCTTTGGCAGAAATACCCACTTCCTCATCCATCTCCTGCTGACTCAATTCCTCGCCTTTTCGATGGCTATGGAGCCGGTGAATAATGGACTCCACAATGATGACGGCGCCATCCACGATGAGGCCAAAGTCAATAGCCCCTAAACTCATCAAGTTCGCCGATACGCCGAAAATGTGCATCAGTGCGAAGGCAAATAATAAACACAACGGAATCACGGAGGCTACAATCAAACCGGCGCGCCAATTTCCCAACAATAAAACGAGGATAAACACGACAATCAATCCTCCCTCAATCAAGTTCTTCTCCACCGTGTTAATGGAGCGACCGATCAAAACGCTGCGATCTAAATAGGGTACAATTTTAATTCCTTGTGGCAAAGTTTTGCCGATGATTTCCATCTGAACCTTCACATCTTGCACGACTTGATTTGCGTTCGCTCCTTTTAAGAGCAACATCACGCCA
>CAJCBY010000167.1 GCA_903960725.1 uncultured Cytophagaceae bacterium
ATCCAAATGATCCGACATAAAGATGGGTTTACCATCCATAATGCGGAAGAAATCAAAAATACCGAAACCACGCAAGAAACCGACATCCTTAACAGAAACGGTCACCTTTTCGGGGTCTTGCCAAGTACCGTTATAATAAATGGGATATGCCATTTTGTTGTAGTTTTTTGACTAAATGTATCGTTTCTTTGGCCTGTATCACATCGTGCACACGCAAAATAGACGCACCTTGCAATAAGGCAACCGTATGCAATACCGATGACCCATTCAATGCCTCATCAGCTGAAATACCTAATTCTTTCCAAATCATGGTCTTGCGCGACAAACCTGCTAAGATGGGCGCTCCTAATAATTTGAAGGAACGAAGATGAGCCAGTAAAGTATAATTATGATCCAACGATTTAGAAAAACCAAAACCTGGGTCTACAATCAAATCCTTGAAGCCGCGCGAACGTAGCTCCTGGACTTTTGGCAATAAATCGTGTAATACCTCCGCCACCACATTTTGATAGTCAGGCACTTCGTGTACTTGTTCGAAACGCCCCACACTGTGACTCAGAATATAGGGAACTTGATTTTCGACAATATAATCGAACACGCCTTCGTCCATTTGACCGGCACCGATGTCATTAAAAAGATGTGCCCCCGCCGCGAGAGCTGCCTTAGCAACCGCCACACGGTAGGTATCTATGGAAATAATAACAGATGGATATGCCGCGGAAATAGCAGAAATAATGGGACAAACCCGCTCAATCTCTTCCTCTGGACTCACCGGTGCAGCCCCGGGTCTTGTCGAATGACCTCCAATATCCAAAATCAAGGCACCGGACTCGATCATGGAGGATGCCTGTTGCAAAGCTAATTCAACAGAGGATACGCGACTACCTTCATAAAAGGAATCGGGGGTAATGTTCAAAATACCCATGATTTGGGGCCTCGAAAAATCAAGTAATTGCCCATTTAAACGGATTGTTTGACTTGTGGAAAAAAGAGCGTCCAAATCGAGTGAATTTTAGGATAATTTAAATAATTTTGTAGGCTATAAAAACGTGAGCATCGTCTAAAAACTGATTCTATGAATAGGGACTCAACGCCTTCCCAAACCGAAATCGAATATCGCCAAGTAATTTCATACTGCAAAGCCTTGTTTGATAAAAAAAACAAAGATTACGGTACTTCATGGAGAATTTTACGACTATCTAGCTTAACCGATCAGATCTTCATAAAAGCCCAACGCATTCGCAGCATCCAAGAAAAAGGAGCACAAAAAATCGAGGATGGCATCGAAGGGGAATTCATTGGAATCATCAACTACTGCATCATCGCGCTCATCCAAAAATCGCTGGAAGGTTCCGATCAAATGGAATTTGCTCCGGAGGAATTAGGCCGCATTTATGATGAGCAAGTAGAAATCACATTGGAATTATTGCGCAATAAAAACCACGATTACGGTGAGGCATGGCGCGACATGCGCATCAGCAGCATGACGGACTTAATTCTGATGAAGATTTTCCGTACGAAGCAAATCGAAAACAATGATGGTGTGACCCTAGTTTCCGAAGGAGTTGAAGCAAATTACCAAGACATGCTTAACTATGCCGTATTCTGCCTTATCACTTTGAAAGGCGAGCAACAGCAGCAACAACAGCAATAATGACCAAAATCGCGAAGTTTTTATTGGTAGGGATTTTCATCTTCTCAGGTCTCATTAAATTGAATGACCCAATCGGAACCCAACTCAAACTGGAAGAATACTTTGACGTATTCTCGGTGGACTTCGCCTTTATGGCTGGTTTTTGGAAATTTTGGATTCCATATGCGCTGATTCTATCCATCTTATTAAGCAGTTTGGAAATCGTTTTAGCCATCGCGCTAGCACTGAATTACCGCATCAAACAGACTTTATATGCCTTTGTAGGTATCCTAGCTTTCTTCGGATTCTTGACCTTCTATTCTGCCTATTTTAACAAGGTAACGGACTGTGGATGTTTTGGAGAAGCAATTAAATTAACTCCCTGGACGTCTTTTGGAAAAGACATTTTCCTACTCATTCTGACTGCCATTTTACTCATTGCAAAGAAACCGTCTGACAGAAAAACGGGCAAATGGGTCGCAGTAACAGCCGTTGCCAGCATAGCCCTTGGGACATTTTGCTATCTACATTTACCCATTAGCGATGGATTACCCTATGCCGTTGGAGACAATATCCCATCGAATATGAAGGAGCGCGAGCCATTAAAGTTCTCCTATGTGTACAAAATCAAAGGGGTTGAAACGGAGCTAAGTGAAATGCCTACCGATACGACGGCACAATTCATTTCGATGCAGGCAACGAATGAAAAAGAAGCGAAACCCTTGATTACAGACTACCAATTGTGGGCGGAAGGGGATACAACGAATTATACACAAGAAAGCTTTAAAGGAGCAAAATTGATGATCATTATCCCGAACATTCATCACATTAATGAGGGGGCTTTACCAGCGATTGAAAAACTAACGAAGGGATTAAAAAATATCACCGTTTGGCTCGTATCCTCTTCGCCTGACGCAGAGGTCAACGCTTTACGTCACAAATACCAATTAGCGTTTCCTGCGCTTTCTGCAGATACGAAAATACTTAAAACCATCGTTCGCTCTAGCCCGGGATTGTGGCTATTAAAAGACGGAACAGTCAAAGGAAAATGGTCTTCCTATGCCCTTCCCTCTGCGGAGGAAATTCAACAAAGCCTAGAATAATACGAATGAAGAATATCTATTTAGTGGGAATGCCCTCCTCTGGAAAAAGCACCTTAGGAAAAGAATTAGCAAAGAATATTGGTTACTCCTTCATGGACATGGACAAGTTAATTGAAACCCGTGAACAGAAGACGGTATCGGAGATCTTTTCGAATTTTGGCGAGGCGCACTTCCGTGAAATAGAAAAAAAGACGTTACGAGGTTTTCAACCAGATCAATCGATGGTTATCGCCACGGGTGGTGGAGTTCCTTGCTTTAATGACAATATGGATTTCATAAAAGCGAATGGGGTCAGTGTATTCCTAAATGTAGATGTGAATGATTTAGCCACGCGTCTGTACAAAGCACAAGGAAATAATCGTCCCTTACTTGATAAGACCCAAAGCGAAGAAGTCGTCATCGCCTCCATCAAAAAAACATTTGAAGAGCGTTTGCCATTTTACCAGCAAGCTGATATTCAAGTAGACGGAGAAATAACGGTAAGCCAACTGCTTTGGCTTTTAGACCAATATATACCGGTTTAGAAATAGATTCCGCCTCCGATCATAATTTGCGTTGACGTTAGATCTAACAAGGCAGAACTAAAATCAGCCGTATTCTTCAATGTATATGGCGTATAGGCATCTTTCTGTGTACGACGAATCGCCGTTAAATCAAGATAGAAATTTGATTTTCGGTATCCGATTCCACCCGAAAACTGTAAGGCATTGCGATCAATCGTATCATAGCTTTGTGCATACCCCCCACCAAACATAGCCACACCTCCACGAACCGAAATAGAAGGAGTCACCCGAATTTCTGATCCTACTTTGACATTCAAAGCCCCCTCGAAATTACGGGAGATTTGACCATTATACTTATTCTTAAAAGATTGATTAGCCCCGCCACCTAATTCAGCTGACGACACTCGCATAGCGTTGTAACCTACATATTCCAAATCCGCCGTCAAGAACCCCTTTTTTGAAAAGAAGAAAGCCAAACCACCTGTTATTCTCATAGGAGTAGTCAACTGATAAGAAAACTCATTCGTGGTTAAGCGCATGGGATTTACCTTGGTAATAATAATTGGATTACCCGTTGATCCGATTGACGGAATACCAATTACATCTGGAAACAAACGAGCGTCATAGGTTTCATTCATTTGATCATAAAAGGTAGGGCTTCTAAAGGCAAAAGAAAGTCGAAGAGAGGGATTCACTTTATAGATAGCTCCAAGGCTTAGCGCAATCCCCGAACCTGATGTTAAAAGTGTTTCTTCATATTGAAAGCCTGCCACATTTTTTGCCCCTACATACTCATCCTCCCACGAAGTAGATGAATTAGAACGAATCCGTGTAAAATGCAAGGCTGCGCCTAAGTAAAACTGATCGCGGTATGAGGCTCCATAAGCAAAATCCCAGGATGTTAACGCCCCTGTATTGGTAGCAGAACCAAATTGATTAGTGGGCAATAAAGGCTGAAAACGTTCAAATGGTGCACCCCCCGTAGTAGGATTAGGGTTGATTAAATAGGTTTGATACGCCAAAGCCTCAGGCGAATCTGCTGTCCCTGAAACAGCATCGTACTCTTCATCTAGACTAGCGCCAGTGGCCCCTTTTTCATTTGCTTTTTCAATGAAGTTATCCAGTAAAGAACTACGGTTATTCGTCCCTGAAACTTGCATTGGTTGAATAAAAATCGCTTGACGAGAATAGCCAAAACCAAAAGAACCATGCCAATCTCCTCCGCCCAGGTTATTACTGGAAAGCACCATACCTAACGTAGGAAATTGAATTTGATTTTCAGTCGCGTTATTCGAGGAGCTAAGGTAATTTGATTGCGTTTGAACTCCCGTGTAGGCAAGACTCATATTCACCTCTGAACGAGTATATAGGCCTAAACCTGCTGGATTACCTGAGATAGAACTTAAGTCTGCACCTAAAGCACTATTCGCACCACCCAAAGCCTGCATCCGTGCAGTTCCAGTCGAGTAGGTCGTAGAAAATTGTTTGGCTAAACCGGGGTAGGTATAGATTTGAGCCACAGCACTATTCAGCGTACATACGCCGAGTAGGAATAAAAGAGCTTTCTTCATGATCGTAAATTAACGAGGTCCGCGACTAGAACCACCACCGCCTCCGCCACCACCGCCGGAACCTCCGCTAGAGCTAGGGCTGCTGTATGATGGAGTGGAATAGGAATTTGTCCTTTGGCCTCCATCTACAGGCGCTGACTTGTATTCGTAATTCGAATTACGTCGAGGAGCCACATAAGCGGGTTGAGAACTTGAACCTGATGATTGACCTGATGGCTGCGTATTCACGCGAGGCAAATTATTCCCCTGTACATTATAAGAATTGCTAGAGCCACGAGGCGAATTAGAATAATTTCCACCGGAATTTCGGTTAGTAGAACGATCTTCACGTGGTCCATAATTTCGTCTTTCCCGCGTGTCGTTGGTCATGCTTTGACCACCAAACCCTGTATTAAATCCACCAGCACCGAAATAATTGAAATTTCTATAGTAATTATTTATGCCAAAAGGACTATAAAATGGACTGTAGAATGAACTATAATAGGGGTCAAAAAACGGATTGAACGGATCATTAAACGGGCTATAAAATGAATAGGGATTAAAAACTGAAACCCCTAAACCCAAACCAAATGTTCTATATGGATTTCCGAAAAACGAAAAGGACGGATTCCAATAATTAAAGGGAGTAAAACGGTAACCATACCCCATATATGGACTATTAAATAGGCCATCTGAAAGACCCTGCTGGTAAGCTGACTGATATAAATTAGGATTAACTCGCGAAAAAGATTGTTGTGCTAAACCCTCTTCTTCTTCGATAATTTCTGCCTCTGACTCATCTAAATCTTGAAAATCTAGGTATTTCTTGTCTTTCGCTGCCTTAGCGGCCTTTACTTTTGCTATTTGTACAGAACGATTAGCTTCATCATAAAGATCATCTGACACGTAAGAATTTGAGGTGACATTCACACAGCTTTGTAGGATTCCAAACCCCAAAAGCAAAAGAAAAGCAAAAAAGTGATTTTTCATGGTTTTTAGCGGATGATGTCAATTTAAAGATGAACAAAACGTATCTTTGTAACGTTCCATTTTTCAAATGTAAAGTAAACGAAAAAACGAACACTACATTACGATTTTAACAATTTTTATGAGTAAATCCCTACCAAGCCGCGCGGACAATTATTCTGAGTGGTATAACGAGTTAGTCAAGCGAGCAGATTTAGCTGAAAATTCAGCCGTAAGAGGCTGTATGATAATTAAACCTTATGGCTATTCCATTTGGGAGAAAATGCAGCGTGCATTAGATGATATGTTCAAGGAAACGGGCCACACAAACGCCTATTTCCCCCTTTTCATCCCTAAATCTTTTCTTTCGAAGGAGGCTTCACACGTGGAGGGTTTTGCCAAAGAATGTGCAGTCGTAACGCACTACCGCCTAAAAAATGATCCGAATGGCGGCGGAGTCATCGTCGATCCAGACGCGAAATTAGAAGAAGAATTAATCGTTAGACCTACCTCTGAAACGGTGATTTGGTCGTCCTATAAAAACTGGATTCAATCCTACCGCGATTTGCCTCTATTGATTAACCAATGGGCGAACGTGGTGCGTTGGGAAATGCGCACCCGTTTATTCTTGCGTACGGCAGAGTTCTTGTGGCAAGAAGGCCACACAGCACACGCGACGAAACAAGAGGCGATCGAAGAAACCGAGCAGATGTTAGAGGTGTATGCAGAATTTGCAGAGACTTTTATGGCAATGCCGGTATTGAAAGGTATTAAAACAGCGAATGAGCGTTTTGCAGGAGCGGATGAAACCTATTGCATCGAAGCGATGATGCAGGATGGTAAGGCGTTGCAGGCGGGAACGTCACACTTTTTAGGCCAAAACTTTGCCAAAGCTTTCGATGTAAAGTTCGTTAACAAAGAAAACCAATTGGATTATGTGTGGGGTACCTCTTGGGGTGTTTCCACCCGTTTAATGGGTGCCTTAATCATGGCTCACTCGGATGACCAGGGTTTAGTATTGCCTCCTAAATTAGCTCCAATTCAAGTTGTGATTGTACCGATCTATAAAGGGGATGAGCAATTAGAAAATATCAAAGCGCGTATCAATCCATTAGTGAAAGCACTAAAATCCCGCGGTGTATCCGTGAAGTTTGACTTTGCAGAGAACCAAAGCCCAGGATTTAAATTCGCGGAATACGAATTAAAAGGAGTTCCTATTCGTTTAGCGATTGGAAACCGGGACATGGAAAATGGCACCATTGAATTAGCGCGTCGCGATACAAGAGAGAAGACGAGTATGCCATTCGAAGGAATCGAAGATGTGATCGTGGATACATTAGAAGACATTCAAAAGAGCATATATAAAAAAGCATTTGACTTCAGAGCAGCGAATACCTTCGAGGTGAATAGCTGGGACGAGTTTACCGCGAAAATCGAAGATGGCGGATTCCTTTCTGCCCATTGGGATGGTTCGTCAGAGACGGAAGAAAAAATCAAAGAATTAACGAAAGCGACGATCAGATGTATTCCTTTGGATACTAAAGAAGAAACTGGAAAATGCATCCTAACAGGAGCACCTTCCAGCCGCCGAGTGATCTTTGCGCGCGCCTACTAGGACACGATATTTTTCAATACTTCTAATACCCGATCGATCTCCGTTCGGGTATTATTTTTGCTAAAAGAGAAACGAACAGCGGCTCCAGTTGCGGTCGGATTCAAGGCCGTTAACACGTGAGAGCCTACCGATGTTCCGCTTGAACAGGCGCTACCGCCTGAAGCCGAAATCTTCTCAATATCTAATTGAAATAACAGCATATCGCCGTCCGCCACCGATGGGAAGCGCACGTTCAATACCGTATACAAGCTATTTTCTACATCCCCAGAGGCTCCGTTGAAGGAAATGCCTGGGAATTGTTTTTGTAGTCCTTCGATGAAATAGGCTTTCAAGCCTTTGATATAGGTTGCGTGCTCGTCCATAGCGGAGTAGGCCATTTCTAAGGCTTTGGCAATACCTACCATTCCATAGACATTCTCCGTACCGCCACGCTGGTTACGCTCTTGCGCTCCGCCATGCATCAATGGATTGAATTTCGTACCCGCTTTTGCATACAAGAAACCGATACCCTTAGGGCCGTGGAACTTGTGCGCTGCACCCACCATAAAATGAACTTTCAAGGCAGAAGCGTCGTGCTTGTAGTGGCCCATGGTTTGGACTGTATCCGAATGAAACAAAGCGCCATATTGCTCGCACAGGTCTCCCACCGCGTGTAAATCCAATAAATTCCCGATCTCATTATTCCCGTGCATCAGACTTACAATCGCCTTTTCAGAAGAGGATAGCAATTCCTCCAGATGCGCTAGATCAATCGATCCATCAGAAGACACCCGGACTAATTTCAATTCAGCCAAACCCAGTTTCGCCCAAGCCTCCGCCGTATGCAATACCGCGTGGTGCTCTATAGGCGATGTGATAATCACCTTGCATCCACCGTGCAAAACGGCCGATTGCAAGACGGTATTGTCCGCTTCCGTTCCTCCTGAAGTAAATAAAATCTCAGAGGGCGACGCATTTAATAAGGTCGCAATCGTCTTACGCGCCTTTTCCACTGCCACTTTTGCTTGGCGGCCATGGGAGTGAATAGACGATGGATTCGCAGTAAAATGCTCGAAATAGGGTTGCATTTCAGTCCAAACAGCCGGATCTACCGGTGTTGTCGCCGCGTTATCTAGGTAAATAGGTGTTTTGTCTGACATCTACGCTTTTGCGATTTCTTCAATCACGTGTATAATTTGTTGAGCAAGTGTATCTGCTTCGGCCTCCGAAGATGCCTCCGCGTAAATTCGAATGATCGGTTCCGTATTCGATTTGCGTAAATGAACCCAGCGATCTGGGAAATCAATTTTCACGCCATCAATCGTGTTAACTTTCTCATTCTTATATTTTTCTGCCACCGTCGCGAGAATTAAATCGACGTTCAGGTCAGCGGATAATTCAATTTTATTTTTGGAAATCACATAAGCCGGATAGCTCGCGCGTAATTCCGATGCTTTGATGTCTTTTTTTGCCAAATGAGTTAAGAACAAACCGATTCCCACCAGGGAATCACGTCCGTAATGCGACTCAGGGAAGATTACACCCCCATTTCCTTCGCCACCGATAATCGCGTTCACCACTTTCATCTGCGTCACTACATTCACCTCTCCTACCGCAGCCGCGTAGTACTCGCCGCCGGCTTTACGCGTCACATCTGCTAAAGCACGAGTGGATGACAAATTAGAAACGGTGTTACCTGCCTTCACAGAAAGCACATAATCAGCCACCGCTACTAAGGTATATTCCTCGCCAAAAGGAGATCCATCCTCTGAAATAAAGCAAAGGCGATCCACATCCGGATCGACCACGATCCCTAAATCATAGTTGCCACCTTTCATTTTCGAAATCATCTCGGTTAAATTCTCCGGAAGTGGCTCCGGATTATGACCGAAATGACCCGAAGGCTCGCCAAAAATCACATCCACGTGTTGAACACCCAAGGCCTTCAACAACATGGGAACCACGATACCTCCCGTCGAATTCACCGCATCCACTAACACACGGAAGTTCGCTTTCTCTATCACTGATTTATTGACCCAGCTCAAGCCTAACACGTGATCCACGTGCTGCTGTAAAAAGCTATCATCTTGCGTTAATTGACCTAACTTCATCACGTCCGCGAAATCAAAATCCTGATTTTCTGCGATGGTTAACAAGTCTTTTCCATCCTGATCTGAGATGAATTCTCCGCGATCATTCAATAATTTCAAAGCATTCCATTGTGCCGGATTGTGGCTAGCGGTGATGATAATTCCACCCGCCGCTTTCGTCCAAGGAACCGCTAATTCAACGGTTGGCGTCGTAGAAAGACCGATATCCAAGACATTCCAACCTAATCCGATTAGGGTATTGGCTACTAAAGAACTCACCATTTCTCCGGAGATCCGCGCATCACGACCGAGCACAATCGAATTCGATGGATGTCCTTTTTTCTTTAACCAGGTACCATAAGCTGCCGCGAAGGTGACCACGTCTAGAGGACTTAAACCTTCACCGGGTTTTCCACCGATGGTGCCACGTATACCTGAGATTGATTTAATTAGTGCCAAAACAAAAATGAATTAGAATGAATAGATGATCAAAATTAAAGAAAATATCCCTATTTTTCGATGAAAATTTAGCTAAACCTATCAGACATGAATAAGGAAAGATTGGAGACCTTACTCGTTAAAATCCAACAACTGCGGATAGCAGTGATGGGGGATTTTGCTTTGGACTTCTATTTTGATATTCAAAAATCAACAGGTGAATTTTCTATTGAAACCGCTAAAGAAGTGCATCTCGCGTCTAAGCCTCGGGCTTATCTGGGCGGTGCGGGAAATGTAGCCAAAAATCTAGCCGTGTTAGGCGCTCATGTTTCGGCATTCGGAGTGCGCGGGAATGACCTCTTCGGACGAGAGATGGCGCATCAAATGAAGTCCCTAGAAATCGATGCGACAAACATCAAAGAAATCGACATCGACACCCCTACCTATTCGAAGCCGATGAGCGGAATAGTGGAGCAAAATCGAATTGATTTTGGGACACGATCAAAGAATTTTCAAGCGCAGACAGGAGAACTACTAGATGCTTTAGAAGAAAAATCCTTTGACTGGATTATCTTCAACGAGCAATTCGGTATTTCACTTTTGCAATCCCATCATATCGAATCAATCAGTCAAACAAACGCGATAGCTGATTTACGCTCCTTAGGAAGCTACGCCACTCACCTACCCTTAAAAGTAAACGAAGCTGAGTTTATTAAGATACACCAGAAACCCGCAACGAATCTACATATTCAAGCCTGGGCGGCGGACAGAAAAATGCCGTTACTCGTAACGCTAGGCGAAAAAGGGATGGTTTATGCCAGCAAAGAGGAATTTCATCACCACCCTGCCATTCCGGTCAAAGGCCCCATCGATACGGTAGGTGCCGGAGATATGGTCGTGGCTGGATTTTCGGCGGCAAGAGCGGCGGGAGCGACGGTGGAAGAGGCATGTGAATTTGCGTCTTTGGCAGTACATAATAGCATTCATCAACTAGGCGAAACCGGTTCAGCAAGTCCGGACGCCATCAGACAAATACATCATGGACATTCAATCGCTTAGATCAGAAATCAAGGAATATACGGAGGGCGCTTTATTGCCCTTCTGGATTCAGCGAACCGTGGACAAAAATCAGGGCGGATATATTACGCATTTCAATGAGTTTGGAGAGGATTCGGGTCTGGACGAGAAGTCGCTTATTGCGATGACCCGTTCCGTATTTACGTATTCGCAGGCCTATCGGCATGGTTTTGGAGGGGAAGTAATGAAGGAGATGGCGGCGCATGGGGTTCGGTTTTTACTGGACAAAATGTGGGATGCGGAGCACGGTGGATTCCATTGGATGGTGAACCGGGCGGGAGAACCAACTAACAGGCAGAAGATCGGCTATGGTCATAGCTTTGCGATTTACTCCCTGAGTGAATATACGTTAGCGACGGGGGATCCGGTAGGTTTAGAATATGCGGAGAAGGTTTTTGATTTACTCCAAAAATATGCAGTTGATACCCATCACGGTGGTTACTGGGAGTTTTTTGCGGAGGATTGGTCCATGATGGGGCCCGGTGCTCCAGGAGGGGATCGCAAGACGTTAGATGTTCACATGCATTTGATGGAAGCCTTCACCACTTTGTATGAGGCGAGTGGCAAGGATATCCACCGAAAAAAGTTGAAGGAATCCATCGATATTTTGATACATAAAATTATGGATCCGTCGACGGGGACAGGAATTCCGCAGTTTTGGGCGGATTGGAGTGTGGCGCCGCAGATTAAATTTGATATCGTGTGGGGTTGGGATCGGTTTCAGGATGGAGGCCAAAAAGCGTCCGCCGTCGACAACACCTCCTATGGGCATAACTCCGAGTTTGGCTGGCTATTAATGCACGCGCTGAAGGTGGGAAAGATCGATGCGACGCCCTATTTAGAGAACATCAAAAAGGC
>CAJCBY010000168.1 GCA_903960725.1 uncultured Cytophagaceae bacterium
GGAGGCACGCTCTTTTAAAATAAAGCCGCCTTCGGGGTTTATATCTAGTACCGCTAAATTCGTGATAACCCGGGTGACACATCGCTCCCCCGTTAAGGGCAAATCACAAGAGGCCACCAATTTAGATTTACCATCAGAAGACTGATGTAACATAGCTACGATGACCTTATCTGCCGAAGCGACTAAATCCATCGCCCCACCCATTCCTTTGACCATTTTTCCAGGTATTTTCCAGTTTGCTAAATCTCCATTTTCAGAGACTTCCATTCCACCTAAAATAGTTACGTCCACATGATCACCTCGGATCATGGCAAAACTTTCTGCAGAACTAAAAAAGGATCCCCCTTTTAAAATCGTTATCGCACGCTTACTCGCATTGATTAAATCTGGATCTTCCTGACCCGGCATTGCCAAAGGTCCAATTCCCAACAATCCATTCTCCGATTGTAAAATCACTTTTATCCCTTCAGGAATATGGTTCGAAACCAGGGTAGGAATACCTATTCCCAAATTAACATAGTCGCCATCTTTGATTTCTTTTGCGAGTCTTCTGGCTATGATTTCTTTTTGTTCCTCCTTTGCATGCGCCTTTGCACCAAAATGTTCGATGGGTTTCTCATAAGAAGCACCTTGGAAAATCCGCTGGACATAAATCCCTGGTGTATGAATTTCGTTAGGATCTAGCGAGCCTGCCGGAACTAATTCTTCCACTTCGGCGATGGTGATGCGACCCGCAGGCGCCATAACGGGGTTGAAATTCCTAGAGGTCCCTTTGTAAATCAAGTTCCCTTCCGTATCCCCTTTCCAAGCTTTAACAAACGCATAATCTGCGGTCAAAGCCCTTTCTAACAAGTAGCTCTTCCCTTCAAAAAAGCGTAGCTCTTTCCCCTCTGCCACTTCAGTTCCCACCCCCGCAGGCGTATAAAAAGCAGGGATGCCTGCGCCTCCGCAGCGAATGCGTTCGGCTAAAGTACCTTGAGGAACTAACTCTACTTTCAGATGACCAGCCAAGATTAATTCTTCTAACAAGTGATTTTCGCCTACAAAAGAGCAGATGAGATTTTTGATCGCGCGCGAGGCCACTAATTTTCCTAGCCCGAAGCCCTCGATTCCCGCTTCGTTCGAAATGCAGGTAATATTTGCGGTACCTTTTGCGAGCAGCGCATCGATTGCATTTTCCGGAATTCCCGTTAAACCAAAACCTCCAAACAACATGGAGGAACCTGACGTGACATCAGAAAGAGCATCAATAGCGGTAGCGTAAACCTTGTTCATTGGGGAAATTAAACAGATATTGTTATCTTGAAGCTGATTAATATCAGGTTTTGGCAATATTAGCTCCGCTGTTCGGCATTTTTACCTCATTTATACTCTTGTACTATTTAAGTTCATTAAATAGATCCAATACCTTTTTGGCCTTATTTTTCTTGTGTTGCAACTCTGTTTTGATGGTCTACTTTGGATTGCATTATAGTAAAATAGAGTTCTGGGAAGGTATTTGTTTTGTGCATTTCTTGCCCCTTTCTTTCCTTCTAGGACCAGCTTTGTTTTTTTATGTTAAACACACGGTTTCGGAGGAGAAGCGACTACATAGCTATGACTTACTTCATTTGATTCCAGCAATCTTCGTTGGGATAGCCACGTTACCTTTCACGACTTTGCCGCTGGCGACCAAGACGGCGATAGCGCATGAGATTGTGAATATAACAGAGGATTATAATTTAAACTTCCAATGGGTGACTTTTGAGCAGATCTTGGAAGGCCGCTCTATCCATTTGATGCTCTATTGCATTGCCTCCATCATTTATTTCTTGTGGAACAAAAGGCATTTAATGAACAAATACGGCTCATTACCTTCAAATCATCGATTGATTCAAAAATGGATTTTCTCTTTAATCTTTTTACAGATGGTTATTGCTGGGAATAACTTGGGGCACATGTTAACTATTTATTCACATAACTATGCCATTTTCGGAATTCCTTCCAACATTATATTTAATGAGGCACGATTTTTTGCCATTTGTGGTGGTGGATTTTTTGTCCAAAAC
>CAJCBY010000169.1 GCA_903960725.1 uncultured Cytophagaceae bacterium
AGATTACTTAAATAAAAAAGCGCTCCGATGAGCGCTTTTCTATTTTAGTAATCTGCGATAAAGCATAGAGCACAAAGCATAAAGAATAAATTTCGAAGTAAATTAGTCCGAAGTCCGCAGGAAACATTTCAAATACTATCCCAGAATGGGATTCCATCTTTATTCTTTGTGCTTTATTCTTTATGCTTTAAAAGATTTTAAAACGTAGTTTTTAAAGCTTTTAACTCAAACACCGCAACCAACTCCGTCTTATCCGTCACCTTATTTCGATTATCGATTCGTTGGCCTAGTATCCAAGCAACGGAACCTTTGCTTAAGAGAATTTGGGTGTTCTTTTTGATGGCTAATGGTACTTTCTTGTCTGTAAGAAAGTCGGAGATTAACTTTTTTTGGTTCATTCCTAAAGGGCAAAACCAATCGCCATCTTGTACTTTTCTGATTTCTAAAGGAAAATCCAAGGTGTCTGCATCAAGGCAAGCAACATTGGGATCGGTGATGGCTTTCCAGTCAGCTGTTCTTTCTTCTATGAATATGTGTAGCTCTTGATTTCCTATTTGAATTACCTCGTCCTCTTCGGTGATGACAATGGGTTTGTATTCTGCTTGACTTTTTAGGGTAACAATCCATTGGCCTCGGTCAATATTCAAACTGTGGCTTGGGGATTCGAATAGGGCCCCTACTTTATCTGCTTGTAAGATGGCTTCGATGGAAGTAGAGTTGAAGTTAAATTTTAGTAAAAGTTCAGTCAGTAAAACGGTGTATTTGGCTGAAATAGAAGGACGCTTTACCGTTATATTTCCAGCGGCATCGACTGCACAGTATTCAGAGGTGAAGTCGTGTAATTCTGCTTGCATCCAAGCTTCGATTCCTTTGATTTTTTGGCTGGTAGATGCTAAGGTTTGCTCGAAATTAGCGTTTAGTTCTTGGAACTTAGGCATAATTTCGTGGCGGATAAAATTGCGCTGGTACTTCGTGGATTCATTGGATGAGTCCTCACGCCAGGCCAGTTTGTTAGCAACGACAAAGTCGAAAATAGCCTCTTGGCTGGCAAAAGATAGTGGACGAATTAAGTTGCCAGATTTAATCGGGATACCATGGAATCCTGCAATTCCCGTTCCGCGAACGAGATTGATGAGCATTGTTTCTGCGCTATCTAATTGATGGTGGCCTGTTGCGATAAAATCGTAGCCTTCTTGAAGTCTGATTTCTTCAAACCATTGGTAGCGCAAAATGCGGGCGGCCATTTGGGTCGAGATTTTCTCTTGTGCGGCAAAGGCGTTCGTATCGAAGCAAATGGTGTGGTACGGGACTTTTAGGGTCTTTGCGAATTTCTTGACGAAAACTTCATCTGCTAAGGATTCCTCACCTCGAAGACTAAAATTGACGTGGGCTATTCCAAATTTGAATTTGGCCAAAGAAAACAGTTTACTCAATACAACGGAATCAATTCCGCCACTCACCGCAATCAAAATTTTCTGATCAGGTTGGAATAAATTCTCTTTTTGGACAAAATGGATAAAATCTTCCAGCATAAAATTGGTAAATTGCATTTTCAATGGAGCTACGAAATTAGCGATTCAATTTCAAGATGCGTTACAAAGGTTGGATTTTCCTGTTTTTTCTTCTTAGTCTATCTTTCTTAGGTCAGGCGCAGGGGCAGCTTTTGCAAGTCATTCGAGCAGATAGTTTAAATGGAATGCAACAAGATTTAATTGTGCGCAAGACCTTGATTGGACGTGTTTTGCTTCAACAAGGAACAACTACACTTTCCTGTGATCAAGCCGTTTTGAATTCCACCACGAATAACGTGGAAGCCTACGGCCATGTTCGCATTATTCAATCGGATACCGTTACCATTACGGGCGATACGGCCTTGTACAATGGTAATATGCGTCAGGCATTTATAAGTGGACGTGTTAAATTAGACGATCATACTATTATTTTAAATACACCTAAACTCGATTACGATTTGAACTCAAAGATGGCAATCTACCATTCAGGAGCAAAGATTATTGATAAAAAATCGACACTGACTAGTCGGGAGGGTTTTTATAATACGACAACCAAGAACTTTTTGTTCAAAGATAAAGTACGTGTCATTGATAAAGATGGGGGCTCAGTGAAAGCGGATTCCTTACGTTATAATACAGTTTCAAAAGAGGCATTTTTTATTGCTCCTACAGAAATTGTGACTAAAAAAGATACGGTTATTACCAGCCGTGGGTTTTATAATACGGTTTCCAAAGTCTCTAACTTCACAGGGCGTTCCACCGCAAAAACAGATGAATACATATTAACAGCGGACACCTTGTTCTATGATTCTCCTACTCAGATAGGTGTGGCAAAAGGCAGGGTGGAGTTTTTAAGCCAAAAAGAAAAGGTCATCTTAAAGGGTGATAACGGGCGATATGCAGGCAAAACGGGTATTACGCGAGTCTATGGTCATGCTTGGATGCAGAATATCATGGAAAAAGATACGCTCTATTTGACGGCGGACACGCTCGTTTCCATTAATATTAAAAAGGATTCGATACGGAAGTTGTTTGCCTATAAAAACGTACTGATATACAAATCGGATTTGTCTGGCCGGTGTGATTCTTTAGGCTATAATGTGCAAGATTCGATTATTCATTTTTACCAAAAGCCGATTCTTTGGACCCAAGATTCGCAATCGCAAGCCGACTCCATTTCCTTGTTTATGGGAAATCAAAAGCTGAAGGAAATGCGTTTGCGTGGAAAGTCATTTGTGATTTCGACTGATTCAGCTAACCACTTTAATCAAATAAAGGGGCGTAAAATTTGGGTTCACTTCAAGGACGATTCTAAATTGAATCGAGTCAATGTAGAGGGGAATGGAGAGAGTATCTATTATGTCATTGATGACAAAAAGGTAACTACCGGACTCAATAGGGTGGAGTGCAGTCGAATGAACCTGTTTTTCGAGGATAATAAGGTCAAGAAAATCGCTTTTATTACGAAGCCCGAGGCGAAGTTTGTACCTCCCAAAGAATGGAAAGGCGACTTGCAAGAATTAGACGGCTTCCGTTGGCGTATTTCTGAAAAGCCTTCCCTTCAAACAATCCTGAAACGGGTTGAATACCAGACCTTTGTTAAAAAACCTTAAAAAGGTTAGACTGATGTGATTTAATACTAATTTCGTCTTAACGATTTTAGAATGAAAATAGTATTACGACATATCACTTTAATTTTAGTCCTAGCATCTTTGTTTGGATTTAAAAATGATCCTTATTTATTCCAAGGGGATCGCATCTTCGTTTCTCATTTATACCCTAATCCAGCTGCAGATTTTGCTTTGGTTGATTACCAGTTTTCTGGAATCAACCAGGAGGTTAAAATTACGATCTATAATGTATTAGGAATGGTCGTTAAAGAAGTGGAATTAGATAAAGACGATCGCAGTGCTAAAATCTCCTTACGAGAATTGAACAGTGGACTTTATATGTATCAGCTACTCGTTGATGGTAAGCCGGTTGCCACGAAGAAGTTGATGGTTCGCAAACAATAAAGTCATTCTCCTTAGAAAAAAAAGAGCTGCTAGTAAAAACTAGCAGCTCTTCTTTTTTATTTACAAACCTCTAAAAACCTCCCACCGTTCTCTTAATGAAAGCTGTTAAGTCAGCTCCCGTCAAAAGATTTTGAGATAGTAAAGCTAGGTCTGAGATTTGTTTCGCTAGCGCCTTTTGTTCGCTCTCGTCTTTCAAATCTGCTAGTTTACTGATTAATGGGTGGTTAGCATTGATGGTGATGTTATAGGTATTTGGCATAGCACCAAACATTCCCATTCCGCCACCGCCCGTTTTCGACATGTCACTCATTCTGCGCATGAACTCGTTTTGAGTTACGATGGCAGGTAATTCATTAGGTGACATCGCCTCTACGGCAACCACTTTTTGTTTGTCATTCAGGGTTTCTTCGAAGACTTTCTTCACGCTCTCTTTTTGGGCATCAGATAAAATTGCTTCCAAAGTAATCCCTGTATCAATTAATTTATCGACAGCATCTGCATCTACACGCTTCCATTGCGTCTTTTCTAATTTAGACTCCATCGTGTTGATGAAATGGCTGTCGATGAGGGTATCCAATTTAATCACTGAATAACCTTTGTTTTGGGCGGATTGAATAAAGGCATCTTGTTGCTCGACGTCGGTGGTATACAAGTAAATCTTGTTTCCGTCCTTGTCTGTTTGGGCAGCTTGCACCTCTTCACTGTATTCGTCTAACGTAAAATATTTATTGTTCGTATCTTGAACGAGGCAAAAATCTTTTGCTTTCTCTAAAAATTTCTCATCCGAGATCATTCCGTACTTGATGAATAAGCCGATGTTTGCGAATTTCTCTTCGAATGATGGGCGATCCGTTTTGAATAATTCAGCTAATTTATCCGCTACTTTCTTCGTGATGTATGAGTTGATTTTCTTTACATTCGAATCTGCTTGTAAGAACGAACGAGAAACGTTTAATGGAATATCTGGGGAGTCAATAACCCCGTGCAATAACATCAAGAATTCAGGAACGATGTCTTTTACCTCATCCGTGATGAATACTTGGCGGCTGTAAAGGGAGATTTTTTCACGTTGCAATTGCATCTCGTTCTTTACTTTAGGGAAATAAAGAATACCTGTCAAATTAAATGGATAGTCCACATTTAAGTGAATCCAGAATAATGGCTTCTCTTGGAATGGATATAATTCCTCGTAGAATTTCAAGTAATCTTCATCTGTTAAATCGGATGGGGATTTAGTCCAAATCGGATTCGGGTTATTGATTACCTTATCGCCAAACTCAATCTCGATCGGCAAGAATTTACCGTATTTCTCTAAGATTGACTTTAATTTGAACTCCTCTAAAAACTCCTCAGAATCTTCTGCGATGTGCAAGATAATATCTGTTCCGCGGGTCTTCTTTTTAGCAGGCCCAATCGTGTATTCCGTAGAACCGTCACACTTCCATGTAGCCGCCTCTGAGCCCTCTTGGTAGGATTTTGAGATGATCTCTACTTCTTTTGCCACCATAAAGGCAGAATAGAAACCTAGTCCAAAATGTCCGATTATTCCTTTATCATCGCCTTGGTCCTTGTATTTTTCTACGAATTCGGTGGCGCCAGAGAAGGCAATTTGATTAATGTATTTCTTGATTTCTTCAGCGGTCATACCGATACCGTTGTCAGAAATCGTGATAGTCTTTTTGTCTTTGTCAAAACTCACTTTCACTTTTAGCTCCCCTAATTCACCGTTAAATTCACCAATAGAACTTAAGCGTTTGATTTTTTGGGACGCATCTACTGCGTTTGAAACGAGCTCACGAAGGAAAATCTCGTGATCCGAATAGAGAAATTTCTTGATGATGGGAAAAATGTTCTCGGTGTGAATGGAGATGTTACCTGTTTCTTTCATATTTTTTTAAATTAATAATTCCTAGATTTGACCATCCTTTTGCAATTTTAATTCCAAGTCTGTGAGAGGTGTCACATTGTCAGTTTCTATGAAAAAACTAGCACTCTTTTTTCTTTTTTCTTTTGCTGTTAATGCCCAGCAGGAATCCTTGCGGATGGTTTATCCATTTCTTCCTTTAGCGATTAATCCGGCAGATGCGGGAGCGATGAAGGTATTCTCTGCGAAAGGGGTTTTTCGCAAAAAGCCTCTCTTTCAAAATATAGGTGGTGCCTCATCTTCACAGCAATTTATGAGCATTGATATGCCGTTAAGCCAAGGTGATTGGGGTCTTGGATTTTTAGGTTTTAATACGGATCAATCTTTTGCAACCAACTCCGGATTGATTTCCTCGAATTTAGGTTTAGCGGCTGTGTTTTCGAAACATTTGCATTGGGGAAGGGGTAATCAGTTAAGTTTTGGCATTAATTCTGGAATAAATCAATATCCTATTTTAGGCAGATCGGGAACAAGTGAAATGCTTGCTAGCGTGGGAGTAGGTGTTTCTTATCGAAAAGAGGCGCTGACTCTTGGCATTTCAAAGCCATCCAATCGTTTAGATGGCCTAGGTGATGCGCCATTATATGTACAGGCGTCCTATTATTTCCCGGTGGGTGATTTGCATACACTGAAAGTGGGAACCGTTTTACGAAAAGATCAACAAACGAAAGTGGATTTCAATGCGGTGTTTTGGTTCCAAGAAAAGGTGGGGGTAGGGTTGTGGATGCAGCAGACGGGTTCTGAGTTTGGTGATCCAGCTCTTTTAGGAACGATTGAGGTTCCGCTTGGATTAAATTTTCGAGTGGGCTATTCTTACGATTTCTTAGGTAAAAATGTTTCCACACTAGGTTCAACAACGACTAGTGAAGCATCCGGTTTTCATCAAATTTTTCTTCGTTATGACCTCGATTTTGGGTTAGGGAAATTAGGGCAATTTCAGCCTTAAATGAATACGCTATTTATTGGTGATTTTAGGGGAAAAAATTGAAATTATTAAAGAATTTTAAGTGCACTTTTATAATGGATAGAATTCCTCAGAAATTTGTGCTCTTGTAGCTAAAAAACCCGTTAAAAATTAGGGTTATTTTGCGGAGCAAGTAGTAAATTGCGTAGATTTTAGCGTTTATAGGATGTTAGAATTAATACTAAACCAAAACATTGAAACATTTCTTTGGCCTAAAGCCTAGAAAATTAACTTATGGATCCATTTTCCTACGTAGCCAATGCCGACACACAAGTTATAGCTGACTTGTATGAGGCGTACAAACAAGATCCCAATTCAGTAGATAGCTCTTGGAGAGATTTCTTCAAAGGTTTCGACTTTTCTCAAACCTGGTTAGGTGAGGGAGCTCCTGCGGGCGCTACTTCTGCTGATGCTAGCCATGTTCAAAAGGAGATGGCAGTTATCTCTTTAATCAAGGCTTTCCGTTCAAGAGGCCACTTATTATCTAAAACTAACCCCGTGCGAGAGCGCAAGGATCGCAAGCCACGTTTAGATTTGGCGGATTATTCTTTGTCGGAGGCGGATTTAGATACGGTTTTCCAAGCAGGTTCCTTTATGGGTTTAGGCGCGGCCACCCTGCGGACTATTCAAGCTGCTTTACATAAAATTTATGCTGGTTCAGTGGGTTTCGAATATTCCTACATTCGCGACGTACAGCAAAAAGAGTGGTTACGCAATAAAATCGAGCAGGAGGCACTTTCATTTAAGCCAACGTTCGAAGAGAAAAAGCACATTCTTCAGAAGATGAATGAGGCAGTTGTTTTTGAGAACTTTTTAGGAACAAAATATTTAGGCCAAAAGCGTTTCGGCTTAGAAGGTGGTGAATCCACCATCGCTGGTTTAGATGCGATTATCAATGTCGCAGCTGATGCAGGTGTAAAAGAAGCGGTAATTGGGATGGCGCACAGAGGTCGTTTGAACGTTTTGGCAAACATCATGCACAAATCGTACGAAGCAATCTTTGATGGTTTCGAGGGAAACGTTCCCAATGAAATCCACGGCGATGGCGACGTAAAATACCACTTAGGTTATTCAAGCAAGCATGTTTCACCTAAAGGAAGCGAGATTTCATTGAAATTAGCGCCCAATCCATCCCACTTAGAAGCGGTAAATCCCTTAGTAGAGGGTTTCTGCCGCGCGAGTGCAGATGCGCATTATGCAGGAGATTACGATAAAGTATTACCTATTTTAATTCACGGTGACGCGGCAGTAGCGGGTCAGGGTATTGTCTATGAGGTGACTCAGATGGCGAAATTATCCGGTTACAGCACGGGTGGAACGATTCACTTTGTGATTAATAACCAAGTAGGTTTTACGACAGATTTTGAAGATGCACGTTCGGCGATTTATTGTACAGATGTAGCTAAGATCATCGATTCACCTGTATTCCACGTAAATGGAGATGATCCAGAAGCAGTGGTTTTTGTGTCTCGCATGGCTGCAGAATACCGTCAAGAATTTAACCGCGACGTGTTTGTGGATATGGTTTGTTACCGCCGTAATGGTCACAACGAATCAGATGAGCCTCGTTTTTCGCAGCCTACTTTGTATGCGAACATCACGAATCATCCTAACCCTCGCGAAGTTTATACGCATCTATTAATCAAGAACGGCGAGATCGAGGCAAAATTAGCCGAGGAAATGGATTCAGCTTTTAAAGCAGAATTGCAAGCTCGTTTAGATATGGTGAAGCAAAAGGTAAGCCCACCGTACGTTCCATTGAAATTAGATAACCGCTGGTCAGCACTTCGGTTCTCAAATGAAACAGATTTCGATTCGTCTCCTAAAACGGCGATCTCGAAAGAGGTGATTGATTTAGTTGCGAAAGCATTGACTTCTTTGCCAAAAGGTTTTACCGCGCTGAAGCAAATAGAAAAAGTGATCGCGGATCGCAAAGGAT